>JACDGA010000062.1 GCA_013815505.1 Acidimicrobiia bacterium | reverse complement strand
ATGCACGGCCGCTCACGCAGGGCGTTGACGATGCCCGGACCAACAGCCTGGTAGTACCGCGCCACGTCGAGCTTCGTCGCCCCGGTCTCGGGGAAGTACAGGCGATCGGGCGACGTGAACCGCACGTCGATCCCGTCGACCTCGAGCTCGATCGCCCCGGCGGCGGGCTTCCGTGACGCGGCCACGGACGCGACGCTAGTGACGCGTCGTCGCAGGACCCGCCGAACCGGACTCCATGGCCAGCAGCGAGACCTTCATCTCCGAGCCGCCGGCGTAGTTGCCGACGGAGCCGTCGCTGCGCACAACGCGATGGCACGGCACGACGAGCGGGATCGGGTTGTGCGAGCACGCCGACCCTGCGGCGCGCACCGCACGAGGGTTGCCCGACGCAGCGGCCAGCCCCGCGTAGCTGACGGTGGTGCCGTAGCCGACGTCGACGAGGTGCGTCAGCACGTCGTGACGGAAGCCCCGCACGAGGTGGAGGTCGAGGGCGACGTCGAAGCGGCGGCGATCACCCGAGAAGTACTCGTCGAGCTGGCGAACGACCGGATCGGTGCGGCGCCCGGACCGCAGCATCCGCGGGCTCACCGTCTCGGCAAGGCCGTCGAGGATCGCGTCGTGGTCCTCCGAGGCCAGCCCGATGCGCACGAGTCCCTTCTCCGTCGCCGCAAGCAGCAGCGAGCCGTACGGGCTGTCCATCGATCGGTAGGCGACGTCGAGCACGCCCTCGCGTTCGGCGTCCGCGGCCAGCCCGGCGCGCAGCGAGTCGAGCTCGTCGGTGGTCGGCGTCGGGATCGACCGCTCGAGCTCGGCGAGCAGCTGCTGATCGGTCGTGCCGGGTGTCTCGGTGTTCATCGTGGGGTTCCTCTCATCGTCGTTCGCAGCCGGGCAATGCCGTCCGCTGCGCTTCGCCTCGCGGCCGCCTCGCTCGTACCGAGCAGTTCGCCGACCTCGGCGTAGGGCAGTTCGGCGAGGTAGTGGTAGACGACGGCGCCTCGCTGCTTCGGTGCGAGCCCGTCGAGCGCCGCCTGCAGCTCGTTGACGACCCCAGCCCGGTCGAGCGCCGCAAGCGCACGCTCATCGGCGCCGGCCTCACCCTTGCCCTGCGGCACGCCATCGATCGGGAGCGGATCGACAGGCCACGGCCGGCGGTTGCGGCCGCGGATCTGGTCGATCGCCTTGCGGTGGGCGATGGTCGTCAGCCAGCCGCGGACGTTGCTGTCGGGACGCAGATCCGGGTAGGCGCGCATCGCCGAGAGAAACGTCTCGGACCAGGCGTCGTCCGCCTCGGCCACGGGCAGCATCGCCCGGCAGACGCGCAGCACGACGGCACCGTGCTCGGCAACCACCTCGTCGAACGGACGCATCCTCACATCTGACCAACGCTCACGCCAGCCCCGGCGTGAGGTCGCCGGTGAGCAGCGGGAACGTCGCATCGGCCGGGATCGGCGGGCTGGTGCGCCAGCGGCGCTCGACGCGGGTCGCGTCGTCACCGAGGAAGCGCAACGACAGCACACGACGCCGGCTCGTCGCACCAGGAGCAGAGTGCAACTCGAGGGCGTGGAACAGCACGGCGTCGCCGGGTTCGAGTGCCCACCCGAGCACGCGTGGTTGCTCGCCGCGTGCCCGTGCGGCGTCGATGTCGGGCACCTCTTCCAGCGCACCCTCGGGGAACCACTTCGCCTCCTCCGCCATGAACGTGCGCGGCATCAGCCAGGGTCCGAGGTGCGAGCCGGCGAGCATCTCGAGCGACGTCGCACGCGGCACGGCGTCGAGCGGCATCCACATCGACACGACGTGGCGTCCCTCGACGTCGTAGAACGGCTGGTCCTGGTGCCACGGCGTCCGCTGGCGTGTCCCGGCCTCCTTGACGAGCAGATGGTCGTGGTAGAGCCACACCGAGCCGGATCCGATGACGGCGCCGACGAGCGGCGCAACGTGGCGGGCGAGCTCGACGTAGGCGGGAAACCGCTGCCAGTTGCAGAAGTCCTCGACGAACCGGCCGGGATCGTCGCCGCCGCTCGCCACCAAGGCCAGCTCGCTCGGGTCGGCCAGGTTCGCCTCGACGTCGCGCTCGACGCGCGACAGCAGCTCGGGCGGGGCAACGTGACGCAGCACGACGGCACCGTCGCGCTCGAACGACGCCGAAAGCTCGGCCGTGGTCGTCATGAGCCGATGCTAGGACTACCCCATGGGCACACTGATCGTCTCCGAGTTCATCACCCTTGACGGCGTCATCGAGGCGCCGGGAGGCGAACCGACTCATCCCCACACGGGATGGACGTCGCCGTACTTCGCCGACGACGAAGGCCAGTAGCCGGCGCCGGCGGCGGGCGACGACGACATCTGAACGCTGCCGTCGGAGGTCACGTGCGTGTGTGGACCGACACGGCGTAGCCGTCGTCCGGGTGCCACGGGTCCCGCGACCACGTCGACCAGCGGTTGCGCAGCGTGAGCCCGACGTCGGCGCACCACTCGTCGTACTGCTCGATCGTGAACGGTGGCGCCGGCAGCGGGAGGTGCGCCGCATCGAGTCCGAAGCCGGCGACGAGCAGACCACCGTCGCCGAGCCGCGCGGCGAGGCGGGCGACAACGGCTGCCTCGTCACCGGCCGCGACGAGCGGGATGACGTTGCCGGCGGCGACGATCAGTTCGAACGTCTCGTCGAGATCGAACCGAGCGAGGTCCGATTCGAGCCAGCGCACGTCCGAGCTCGCCTGCCGGGCAACGTCGAGCATCTCGGCATCCACGTCGACTCCGACGCACTCGTAGCCGCGACGGGCGAGCTCGATTGCGACGCGCCCCGTGCCACATCCGGCGTCGAGCACGGTGGCCGGCGCGTCGACGAGCGCGGCGCAGCACGACGCCTCGCCGTGCGGGTCATGACCACTCGCGGCGAGACGTTCGAACCGGGCGGCGTAGTCGCGTGCTCCTGGCCGATCGTCCACGTCGTCCCAGCGGCTCATGTGGATCCACGCTACGCCGGCCGATCCCCGCCGTCGGACCTCGCCGTCGACCGCCGGCACGGTATGCAAGGGTGAGCGCATGTCGAACGCTGAGCAACACATCTCGGTCGCCGAGCACGGCCCGTACCTCGTGTCGGGTGACGTGCCGCTTCGACGCCGGTCGCCGATCTCGTCCGAGCAGGGCGAGCCCCTCACGTGGCGCACCGACGGCACGGTCAAGACGAAGGATCGCTACGCCCTGTGCCGCTGCGGACGCTCCGACAACAAGCCGTTCTGCGACGGCACCCACGCCCAGGTCGGCTTCGACGGTGCCGAAGTCGCGGCGACGAGCAACGTTGCCGAGCGCACGAAGCGCTACGACGGCAGCGGCGTGACCGTGCTCGACGACCGCAGCATCTGCGAGCACGCCGGTTTCTGCGGCGTCGGCGACACGAACGTGTGGAAGATGGTCGGATCGAGCGACGAGACGCAGCGTCGCTCGCTGCTGATGGCGATGATCGACCGTTGCCCGTCAGGGGCGTTGCGCTACGAGATCGACGGCACCGAGATCGAGCCGAACCTGCCACGCGAGATTGCGATCATCCCCGACGGGCCGATCTGGGTCACCGGCGGCATCGACATCGAGCGGTCGGATGGTGCGGCGATGGAGGTTCGCAACCGGGTGACGCTGTGCCGCTGCGGCGAGTCCGCCAACAAGCCGTTGTGCGACGGCACGCACGCCAAGGTCGGCTTCACCGACGCGGCGCTCCACTAGCGTCGCGCTCGACATGGGACTCTTCCGCCGACCTCGCAACGACCCCGCAGAGCTGGCGCAGATCAAAGAGCAGCTCCGTTTCATGCGTGAGCACTGGGATGCCGCGGCGCAGCGGCGCGACGAGGACGCGCAACGCCTCGCCACTGTCGAAGCCGCCAACACCGACCTCGCGTCGGTGACCGAGCGTCTCGCCCGGCTCGACGATCGCATCACGTCGGTCTCGACCGAACTTGCCAACCAGGTGAACGAGCTCGGCAACGAGATCGAACGGCTCGGCGGCAACGCCCCCGACACAGCCTCCGACGAGGCGCGGATCGACGAGATCCGCACCGGTCAGGAGCGGCTCGCCAACGAACAGGCGCGCTATCAGATCGCGTTCCGAGAAGACCTCGCCCGCCTCGCCGAGCAGTTGCGTAGGGCGTCGCCACCGCGCTGAGGGCCCTCGCTCGGCCGGTCGGTTCGGCCCAGTCGGTTCAGCCGCTCGGTTCAGCCGCCCGTCGGCACGGTGGAGTCGGCCGAGCTCGTCGTCGTGCCGGTCGAGATCGTCGTCGTCGCAGTCGGCGAGGTCGTGGACGTGCCGAGGCGCTCGCGGGCGGCCTCGATGAGCGCGCCCGCCTGCTGCACCAATCGCTGGTACTCGCCGAGATCACCCTCCTCGCGCAGCACCTCCTCGGCCTGAGCGAGCAGGTCGTCGGCCTGTTCGAGCAGAACCTCCGGTGACGCGTCGGGGTCGACGGTCGACGGCGTCTCGGTCGTCGGGCTCGTCGGGCTCGTCGGACCGGTGTCGGACGGATCGGTGGACGTCGGCACCGTCGGCTCCGGTGGGTCTGTCGGGTCGGGCACGCCGGTGCCAGGGTCGGGGTTCGCCTCGGGGTCCGACGGCTCGGCGATGCGGTCGCCGATCTCGGCGTCGAAACCGGGGAACAGCACGGCGAGCGCCGACTCGAGCGATTCCCCGAATGCGCTCCTGCCGTTGTGGCTCACGAGGACGTAGCGGAACTCCGACACCGAGCGCACCTGTTGTGACGCCAACGTCGTCGAGACGTACAGCGGACGCACCCACAGCAGCCCGTCACCGACTGGCACGATCTGCAGGTCGCCGTAGCGCACCTGCGATCCTCCGGCGGCGCCGTTCAACAGGGTGATCTGCTGGCTGATCGCGTCCTCCGACTCGATCCGTCCGGCGACGGCGAGCGGACCGTCGGGAAGACCTCCGTCACTCCGCTCCACCGGGTACACCGTGAGGTCTCCGTAGCGGTCGGGATCGTTGGACGCCGTCATGTACGACTGCAGCTCGGTGCGTTGGTCGTCCGACGAGAACGGCACGAACGGCCGCATCAGCACGAACTCCTGCTCGCCACTCTCGTTCTCGTAGTACGTGTAGTACGGCGTGAACCGGGCCGAACCCGACTCGGTGGCGAAGTCGCTCCCTGCGGCCGTGGCGTCCTCGGCACCCGTCTCCGTCTCGGTCACGACGTCCGTCGGCGTTGTGCCCCCGCCGCGAGGAGTCACCGACGGCGCCTGTGCGACCGACCAGGCATCCTCGCGGTCGAAGAAGTCAGCCGCACCAAGTCGGTACTTCGAGTACAGCTCGGTCTGCACGCGGAAGAGGTCCTCGGGGTAGCGGAAGTGCTGGCGCAGCTCGTCGGGAACCTCGAGATCGTTCGTGAGCAGGTCGGGGAACGCCGACTGCCAGGCCTGGATGATGGGATCGTCGGGATCGACGACGTAGAACGTGACCGAGCCGTCGTAGCCGTCGACGACGACCTTCACGGAGTTGCGCACGTAGTTGTCCGACGGCGAGATGCCGGACTCGTTGCCGAGCTGGGCGTTACCCACGCGCTGCGAGTACGGGTAGGCGGACGTCGACGTGTAGGCGTCGTTGATCCACACGACGCGACCGTCGTAGGCGACGGGGTACGGGTCGCCGTCGAAGGACAGGAACGGCGCCAGCTTGCGCGCCCGCTCGCGCACGTCACGCACCCACAGCATCTGCGAGTCGTCGTTGATCGCCTGCGAGCCGACCACGTTGTAGTCGAGGAACGCCAGCGCGAATGCAGCTCGCCGGGCGAACGACGACATCTTCACACCGGTGTCGCCCGTGTACTCCCCGACCGCGGCACCCGAGGTGCGCACTTCGTCCTCGCAGCCGCGCTCGACCTGATCGGTGTTCGTGATCGCCCACCCGTCGAGGCGCGGGCTGAAGTACAGCTCGGGCCGCTCGAGCTCGACGCGGCGGTAGTCGGGACGGTCATTGGCGACCACCTGGCTCGACGAGGCCTGCACGAGGCCGCAGCCGCGGGTGCTGATGAGGTGCTGACCCTGCCAGCTGCGGTTGGCGATGCTCGCCAGGTCGAGCTCGCGGGCTGCGACCAACACTTGGCGGTCCTCGTCGTCGACCTGCGCCCGGTCGACGTCGAGATCGTTGATGATGAGGCCCGCATCCTGACCCTGGTCGACACGGAAGCGGGTGAGCAGCTCAGTCGGGTTGAGCAGCCGGGCGTCGCGCAGCGGCGTCAGGTCGTCCTCGATCTCTCCGGCGGTCAGTGCGCCGAACTGCTGCGTGTTGGCGACCTCGACCTCCTGGGGCGAGATGCCGAACGCCGCCGTCGTGGCGTCGATGTTGCGATCGAGGTACTGCAGCTCGCGGCTCTGCTGGTCGGGGCGGACGACGAGGCGCTGTACGACGGCGGGGTAGATGACCCCGCCGATGAGGGCGACGACGAGCCACATCGCCGACACGATGATCGGCAGGCGCCACGAACCGGTGCGCACGCTGTACAGGAACAGTCCTGCGGTGAGCACGGCGATGAGCAGCAACAGCATCAGTGCCGGGAGCTCGGCGTTGACGACCGTGTACGTCGCGCCCTGCACGAACCCTCGCCGCTCGTTCGTCTTGTCGTAGCGGGTCACCCAGTAGTCGGCCGCCTTCAGCGCAGCCAGCAGCGCCAGCAGCACTGCCAGGTGGGCCTTCGTGGCAGCCCGGATCGTCGGCAGGGGCGACGTGAACACGACACCACCGTTGAGCACGTGGGTCGCGACAGTGAGCAGCAGCACGACAACAGTGGCGACGAAGATCCAGTCGAGTGCGAACGTGATGAACGGCAACCGGAACACGTAGAAACCGACGTCGACGTTGAACTGTGGATCGCTGAGGCCGAACGACTGCGCGTTGCGGAACAGCAGCCAGTTCTGCCACTGGCTCGTGGCGGGCGCTGCGAGCACGATGCCGACGGCCAAGGCGACGGCGTAGCGAACGAGCGACAGCCTGCGACCGAACAGGTCGTGGAACCGCTCGACGTACGGATGGACGTTCGCCGGGAACGCCTTCGGGGCGAGCCGGTCGGCGATGACGAGGTTGACGAACGCGAGCACGAGGAACACGGCGGCGAACAGCCCGAACATCGTCGCCTGCGCGCCGAGCCGGGTCCAGAAGACGTCGCCGCGTTCCAAGCTGGAGTACCACAGGTACTCGATGTAGATACGGGCGATCGCTCGTCCGAACACGGCGACGACGAGGAACAGCACGCCGAACGTGATGAGAAACGCGCGACCGCTGACGCGACGTCGTCGCGGGAGGTCGGAGGAACGCCGCATTGGCGTCGAAGCTACTGGCGGTCGGGCTCGAGCAGGCAGCGGCAACCGGCGTGCGCCGGTGCGCACACGTGACCGGTGGGAAACGCGTCACCGGCAGCGACGGACCCGGCAAGCGAGTTGTCCTCGGCGTCGGGGCATTCAGGGCCGTTGGGGTCGACGATCCAGCGCACCGGCTTGCCGGGGGGCAGCGCCACGAGCGCACCCCGCCCGTAGGCGAGACGGAAGACGTCATCGAGCTGGTCGTCGATCTGACGTGTCTTCCACTCGCGGTAGACAGCACGCACCCTCTTCGCCACGCCGTCGTTGTCGCCGTCGCCGTCGGCGACAGCTCGCTCGAGTCGCTCACGCAGCGGCGCGACGATGCTGGCGGCGAACGCCTCACGCACCGGTCCGAGCGCGCCCGAGTGAGCGACGTCGGGGTTGGGATCGTCGGCGACCGACAGTGCGCCGGCCGTGGCCGCAGCCTCCATCTCGTCGGCGATCGCGTCGACGTAGCGCGACGCCCGTTCGACTTCCGCGCCGAGCAGCTGGCCGACCTCACGCACGGGCTCGCCCTTGCGCAGCGCGTCGAGCGCCGCGTTCTGCTCGTCGGCGAGCACCCGCTTCACGCGACGCGCGGCGCTCACGATGAGCGGCGTCAGCTGCGCGTCACGTCGGTCGAAAGGGCTTTGCTCGTCGCCTTCCTCCTCGACCCCTTCTGGCGACGTCTCGGCGGTCGAATCTGCGCTGTCGAGCTCGGGGTCGACGACGGGCAGCTGATGGGTGGCCCGCGTCGACTCACTTGACTCTGTGGCTTCGGTGTCGCCGTCGGTGTCGGTGTCGGCGGCACGCAATCGGGCGAACAGGTTGTCGACGTTGGATCGGCTGCGATCGCCATCACTCGGCGCGTCGTCGTTCGGGTCGTCGCCCGTGTCGTCATCCTCCCCGTCGTCGATCTCGGAGTCGGCCGTCTCGTCGGTCGGTGCGCCGGCGGGGAACAGCTCGACGACGCTCCCGCCGCGCCCGACGCCCGTCTCCTCGACCACTGGTTCGCCGAACGTCGGCGGGGCGAGCAAGGGATCGGCGGCCTGCGGGTCGAGACCGTCGACCCCGTCGTTCTCGTCGTCCTGGTCGAAGAACGCCGCGGTGGACTCGGGTCCGGGCTCGGCCTCGTGTGTCGCCCGCTCGTCCCCGCCACCGAACGCCGGCACGCCGGCGTCGAGGTCGGCGTCGGGCATCGGCGGTGGCGCCGGCAGCTCGTAGGGCGTCCCGGCGTCGCCGAGTGGACCGATGCGCGACAGCACGTCGTCGGCGGCATCTCGCGCGGCGTTGAACGCCGTCAGGAGGTTCTCACGTCCACGGA
>JACDGA010000061.1 GCA_013815505.1 Acidimicrobiia bacterium | reverse complement strand
ACCTCCATCGGCCAAGACTACGTCTGCCGTCCCCAGCCGTAGGCTGGAAGACCCCCACTCCAGGAGCCGAATCCCTCATGCAAGCCCGCGCCGATCTGCGCAACGTGGCGATCATCGCCCACGTCGACCACGGCAAGACCACCTTGGTCGACCAGATGCTCTGGCAGTCGGGGGCGTTCCGCGAGAACCAGGACATCAACGAGCGCGTCATGGACTCGATGGATCTCGAGCGCGAGAAGGGGATCACGATCCTCGCCAAGAACACCACGGTGCAGCACGGCGACATCAAGATCAACATCGTCGACACTCCCGGTCACGCCGACTTCGGCGGCGAGGTGGAGCGGGCATTGTCGATGGTCGACGGCGTGCTGCTGCTCGTCGACGCCTCCGAGGGACCGCTCCCCCAGACCCGCTTCGTGCTGCGCAAGACGCTCGAGGCGCGCCTGCCCGTGATCCTCGTGATCAACAAGGTCGATCGCCCCGACGCTCGCATCGCCGAGGTCGTCCACGACGTCGAGGAGCTGTTCCTCGACCTCGACGCCCACGAGGATCAGCTCGACTTCCCGATCATGTACTGCGTCTCACGCGAGGGCAAGGCGAGCCTCGACCGCCCCGCCGACGGCGCCGGGCTGCCCGACGGGACGTTGCGCCCGTTGCTCGACCTGCTCGTCGAACGCATCCCCGCACCGAGCTACGACCCCGACGTCCCGCTGCAGGCGCTCGTCACGAACCTCGACGCCTCGCCGTACGTCGGCCGTCTGGCCCTTTGCCGGGTGCGTTCCGGCACGCTGCGTCGCGGCGAGAACGTCGCATGGTGCCGCACCGACGGCAGCATCGAGCGGGCGAAGATCACCGAGCTCTACCTCACGAAGGCGCTCGATCGTGTCCCGGCCGACGAGGCAGGCCCCGGCGACATCGCCGCCATCGCCGGCATCCCCGAGATCACGATCGGCGAGACGCTCGCCGATCCCGACGATCCGCGACCGCTGCCGGTCATGCACATCGACGAACCGAGCCTCTCGATGATCATCGGCACGAACACGTCGCCGCTCGCCGGGCTCGAAGGTACCCAGCTCACGGCGCGCCTCGTCAAGAACCGCCTCGACGCCGAGCTCGTCGGCAACGTCTCGATCCGCGTCCTGCCGACCGAACGACCCGACGCCTGGGAAGTGCAGGGACGCGGCGAGCTGCAACTCGCCGTGCTCGTGGAGATGATGCGACGTGAGGGCTTCGAGCTGACCGTCGGCAAGCCACAGGTGCTGACCCGCGAGATCGACGGCAAGTTGCACGAGCCCGTCGACCGCCTCACCGTCGACGTGCCGGACACGTTCGTCGGGGTGCTCACCCAGCTCCTCGCGCTGCGCAAGGGCCGGATGGAGCAGATCGTCAACCACGGCACGGGCTGGGTGCGAATGGACTACATCGTCCCCGCTCGCGGGCTCATCGGCTTCCGCACCGAACTCCTGACCGAGACGAGGGGCACCGCGCTACTGCACCACGTGTTCGAGCGATTCGAACCATGGGCCGGCGAGATCAGAGCCCGCACCAGGGGCTCGCTCGTCGCCGATCGTCGCGGCCCGACCACCGGGCACGCGCTCGTGTCGCTGCAGGATCGCGGCCAGCTGTTCGTCGGACCAGGCATCGAGGTCTACCTCGGCATGATCGTCGGCGAGAACGCACGCCTGGAGGACATGGACGTCAACCCGACGAAAGAGAAGAAGCTCAACAACATCCGCTCGTCCACGTCGGAAGCCTTCGAGAAGCTGATCCCTCCACGCCCGATGTCGCTGGAACAGGCGCTCGAGTTCATCACCGAGGACGAGAGCGTGGAGGTGACGCCGAAGTCCGTACGGCTGCGCAAGCTCATCCTCGATCGCGAGGAGCGCGGCCGTGCCGCCAAGCGGGCGAGGGTCGCAGCGGTCACCTGATCAGTACGAGCAACCCGACGTCGGCAGCGATGCCGGGCTCGGCACGGCGGTTCCGTCGTAGATGGCGAGCATCATGCGGCCCGGGCAGCGCAGCGCGCCGCCGGCCCTGATCTGCAGGTGCAGGTGTGGGCCCGTGGAGTTGCCGGTGTTGCCGGTGTAGCCGATGCGGGTACCTGCGCTCACCGACCTCTCCGACGTGAACGCCCGAGACGAGAAGTGGCAGTACGTGTACGTGCCACCGTCGCTGCCGGCGAGCGACATGCCGAGCCCGCACGAGCTGCTGCTGATGGGCGTCGCGGTGCCCCCGACGACGGCGTAGGCAGACGTGCCCGTGCCGACGGGCAGGTCGAGCGCCGGGTAGTCGTGATGCGGGTCGTCGTACTCGCTGCGCGGCAGAGCACTGCGAGGCACCGGCAGCGACCGACTCCCGCCTCCACCACCGCCCCCGCCACTGGCGCCCGAGGTGAGGTACAGCCACGTCGTCGGACCGACGATGCCGTCCGCCGAGATTCCCCGTGACCGCTGGAACGCGATCGTCGCCGACCGCGTGCCGCTGCCGAAGATGCCGTCGACCGACAGTCGGTGGCCGTACTTGTTGAGCTGCACCTGGGCAGCCCTCACGGTCGATCCGCGGCTGCCGTACTGCACGTTGGCTGCCGCACGAGCGGCCAACTCGCTGCGCTCGCGTCGGTGGCGCCGCTGAACACGGCGATCGAGGTGACAGCGAGCACGAGGACGACGGCGTGCCGCACGGAACTTGGCATGGTCATAGCCCGACCGTACGAACGGCAGGGCATCCCGGATAGGGGGACAACTCCCCTGCGTTCAGTTCGGGTGGGCGTCAGATCAAGATGGCTGCTTCGTCACGCGCAGGTACGGCTTTTGCTCGTCCCAGCCGTCGGGGAACAACTCCTTGGCCTCCTCGTTCGAGACGGCAGGGACGATGATGACGTCCTCGCCGTTCTTCCAGTTGGCCGGCGTTGCCACCTTCTTGTAGGCGGTCAGCTGCAACGAGTCGATCACACGCAGCAGCTCGTCGAAGTTGCGTCCAGTCGACGCCGGGTAGGTCAGCGTCAGCTTGACGTTCTTGTCCGGTCCGATGACGAACACCGAGCGCACGGTCGTCGTGTCGCTGGCGTTGGGGTGGATCATGTCGTACTTGTCGGAGACGGCCTTGTCGGCGTCGGCGATCATCGGAAAGTTGACGGCGGTGCCCTGGGTCTCCTCGATGTCCTTCTGCCACTGCGCATGGCTGTCGAGTGGGTCGACCGAGAGGCCGATGACCTTGACGTTGCGCTTGTCGAACTCGGGCTTGATCTTCGCCACGTAGCCGAGCTCGGTCGTGCACACGGGCGTGAAATCCTTCGGATGGCTGAACAGCACACCCCACGAATCGCCGAGCCACTCGTGGAAGTTGATCGTGCCTTCTGTGGTCTCTGCGGTGAAGTCGGGAGCTTGATCTCCGAGACGAACGGCCATGGGTGCCTCCTGAACGGCATGCGCGGATCTGACGGTGAGTCACGCTAGCGGCGTAATCCCGACACACTCGCTCGGGATTCCCGGCATGGGCGCGACCGATGAGAACGCTCTCACCGTCAGTTCACGCGTTGTTCATGTGCATGCCTGATGCTCGACACCATGCCCCCCGACACCACTCCGATCTCCGCGGACTACGCCGACCTGGCGATCCGCCTGGCGATCGACCTCAGCGCCATCGCCGTGTTCGCTGTCGCCATCTACTTCCGTCGTCACACCCGCAAGGACCTGGCGATGGTCTTCGCCTTCTTCAACATCTGCCTGTTCGTGGTCATCACGGTGATCCAGATGACGGAGGTCGCCGCCGCACTCGGGTTCGGGCTGTTCGCCATCTTGTCGATCATCCGCCTGCGCAGCGAGCCCTTCGACAACCGTGAGATCGGCTACTTCTTCGGGTCGCTGGTACTCGGGCTGCTCAACGGGATCGGGACGGCGCACGTGTGGCTGACGGTGCTGCTCAACATCCTCGTGGTCGCCGCGATCTTCCTGCTCGACCACCCACGGGTGCTGGTCTCGCCCGAGCGGCGGCACGTCACGCTCGACGTCGTGCAGACGGAGCACGGCGCGCTCGTGCGGTTGCTCGGCGACCGGTTGCATGCGGAGATCCTCGAGTGCCACGTGGCGTCGATCGACTACGTCAACGACTCGATGGAGCTCGACGTGATGTTCCGCTCGACGCCGCGCGGCTTCGATCCACCGCTGGTTGAGGAACCGGTGGCGACGATGGCGGGCCGGCGATGATCGGTGCCGCCGTCGAGCGCTGGGGTCGGATCGGCCTCGACGAGGTCCAACGCAGGGCGGCGTTGCTCGATCGTGCCGAGACGAAGTACGTCGTGACGACGGCCGAGCTCGACGTCGCGCTGCGTCAGCTGGGCGAGCAGTTCGACGTGCTCTCGATCGAGGGCCGCACCGTGTTCACGTACGAGACGGTGTACTTCGACACGGAGGACCTCGCCAGCTACCACGAGCACGCGCAGGGAAGGCGCCAGCGCACGAAGGTCCGCTCGCGGCGCTACGTCGACACCGACGACAGCTTCCTCGAGGTGAAGTCGAAGGGCACGAGGGGCAGGACTGTGAAGGAACGGATCCGCTACGACGGCGAGCCGCACGGCCGCCTCGACGACGTCGCTGCGAGGTTCCTCACCGCCTGCGCCCAGCGGTCGAACGGTCACGACGGCCCGACGACGCGGTCGGACCCCGTCGGCGCCCTCTGCCCCTCGCTCGCCGTGCGCTTCCAGCGGATCACGCTCGTCGGACGCGGTGCGCCCGAGCGCGTCACGATCGATCACGATCTGCGTTTCGTCGGCGCTGACGGCACGGCAGCGTCGGCGCCGCGTTCGACGGTCATCGTCGAGGTCAAGTCGGAGCACGGTCGCGGCGTCGCCGACGGCGTGTTCCGAGCGATCGGCGCACGAGGTCGAGGATGCTCGAAGTACTGCGTCGGACTGAACCTGGTGCGCGACGACCTTCGCTACAACCGTTTCAAGCGCGTCCTCGTCGAACACTTCGGGTGGAGTGACCGGCGGGCGGTGGCGGCATGATCGCCGCGCTACGCGGCGTACGGTAGGTCGCGTGAGCAAGGCCGTCGACCTCGACCAGCTGGCGACCGTGATCGGGGAGTTCCCGTTCGCGTTCCTCGTTTCCGTCGCCGAGGACGCCAGTCCACATGTCCTGTCGGTGCTACCCCGCTTCGAGTCGGGCACGCTCGTCGTCGACGGTGTGGGCCGTCACACGCAGGCGAACGTGGGGGCGTCCGGTCGGGCGACGCTCGTGTGGCCGCCCACCGATCCCGCCGACTTCAGCTTGATCGTCGACGGCGCTGCGACGTGCGACGGGTCGACGTTGCACATCGAACCGACCTCGGGGATCTACCACCGGCCGGCCGTCGACGCCGACGGCACCCGCACCGGCTCCGACTGCGCCCCCATCTCGTCTCCTACCCCTTAGGCGTTCGAGGCATTCGCGGCGAGCGTCTTGACGATCGTCGACCAGCCACCCATCCCGATCAGGGACTCGTCGGCCTCGTCACCGTCGACGAGACATCGCTGGGCGAACCGCGCGACCTGCTGGATGACGACGTCGCCGCTGCTCGCAGCCGTGTGATCGAGCGCCGCCGAGAACGCCTCGCTCGAGATCGCCGCGTCGTCTCCGGCGGCGACGGCCGCCCCGAGACCGGCGAGGCTCGCCACGGCGACGTCGAAGTACGACGGATGCTCCAGCGTCGTCGTCGCCCGGGCATCCTCGATCGCACCGGCATGGTCGCCCGTCGTCGCCCGTGCCATCGCTCGCACCGCCATCGCGAACGGGAGATCGTCGACGGAGAGCGCTTCGATCACGGCCATCGCCTCGTCGGCTTGCCCCGCCTGGCAGAGCACGAGCGCCCGCATCACGAGCAGCTCGTTCTCGTCGGCACCGCTGGCCCGGCGCCGCTCGTGTGCCTGCTCGGCGAGCGCCAGCGCCCTCACGGTGTCGCCGCTGTGCATCGCCACACCGAGTGCCGCCTGCAGCGCCAACCCGCCGTCACCGATGGAGTCGGCCGTCGACACCAGCTCTTCGAGGCCGCGCTCGGCCTCCGCCGACTTCCCGAGCGCGACCCTGATGCGTGACAGCGGCGCCAGCGCCTGCACAGTGCCGTAGGGGTCCTGGAGCTTGCGGAACCCTGCGAGTGCACGCTCTGCCAGCGGCTCGGCCTCGTCGATACGACCACTCCACAGACGCAGGTTGGCGAGCAGCGTCTGCATCATGTTCATCGCCCACCGGTCGCCCCACGACCGCACGGCCGTGTGCACGCTCTCGGCCAGCTCCTCGGCGTCGTCGAAACGCCGCTGGAAGTAGCGCACCCAGGCCAGCAGGCCGTTGGCCCACGAGACGCCGGAGCGGTCGCCGAGTGCGTCGAACGTCTCCGCCGCGCTGACGAGGCGACGGTCAGCCTCCGGATGATCGCCGCGCAGGAACGACACCCATGCCTGGTGCTGGCGCACCCACGCCCCACCCCGCCGGTCGTCACGGGCGGCGTAGATGCGATCGGCCTCCGCGAGCAGCTCCTCTGCGTCGTCGAGCGAACCGCCGAACACCTCGGCGAACCCACGCGCCAGCAGCGTCTCGGCCAGCTCGTTGTCGTCCCCGAGCACGCGGAACAGCTCGACCGCCCGCTGCAGCTCGCGGCGCGCATCGCCCAGATCGCGGCGCTGCTGGGCGATCGTGCCGAGCAACCGCCGCGCTTTCGCCTCGTGCAGCAGGTCGTCACCCGCCAACGCGGCCTCCAGAACGATGTTCACGTCGCCGTACGCCTCAGGAAACTGGTGGCTCTCCGCATACGCCGTCGCCCGGGTGAGCAGAAGATCGCGATGCTCGCCGGCCGACGCCTCGTCGAGGTCGAGCGCACGCGTCGCCTGCCGCTCGGCATGGCTGAACGCGCCAGACTCGACCGCCCGTCGCGCCGCCTCGGCGAGTGCCGCCACCGCTTGCACGCCGATCGCCGGGGAGACCCCGGGAATCGGTCCCATCTCCTTCACCAGCTCGGCCGCACGCCCGAGGTGGTGCGCCCATTCGTCCACGGGGACGCGATGCAGCGAGCCGAGCGCCGTGGCCACACCGGCGTGGCGCTGCGCCCGCGACTGCTTCGTCAGCGTCTGGTAGGCGACGTCACGCACGACATCGCTGCGGAAGCGCCACCGCGACCCCTCGAGGACCAAGAAGCCCTCCGCCGACAGCTCGGACAGGTCGGCACGGGAGATGGTCTGGCCCATCTCGCTGGCGAACCGGCGCAGCGAATCCTCGTGACCCGACACGCCGAGCACGGACGCGTTGTCGATGATCGCCCGCTGCGGGCGCACCAGCGCGTCGAGGCGGGCGGAGATCAGCGCCCGCAACGACCCCGGCAGTGCCATGGTGTCGCCGTCACTCGCCGCCATCCCGGCGAGCTCGGTGAGGAACAGCGGGCTGCCACCACTGCGGGCATACAACACGTCGGCGAGCTCGTCGTCGACGGGGCCACCGAACAACTGCTCGGTCAACTCGCGCGCCGCCGCCCTCGTGAGCGGTCCGAGTGGAAGGCGCAGCAGCAGCGCTCGTTCCATGAGCGGCGGCCACACGACGTCGCGGTCGGGACGGTGGGCCGTGATCACCAGCAACGGCATGTCGGCGAGCGACTGCGCAGCGACTCGCAACGCCTCCAGCAACGCAGGGTCGGCCCACTGCACGTCGTCGATCCACAAGATCACAGGGTGATCGACGGCGTGGCGGCGCAGTTCGGCGGCGATGTTGCGCACGACCTCGTCGCGCACGCCCTGCCCGTCGAGCTGGTCGAGGGCGGAGGGATGGCCGACCATGTGCACCAGCGCCTCGACCGCAGCCGAGCGTGCCTGCTCGTCGTCCTCGTGCTCGGCGACGTGCGCCTCGGCCGCCTTACGCACCACATCGGCGGGCGCATCGGGATCGAGCGCGATGGCGTCGGCGGCGGCACGCGCCAACGGCGACCAGATGTTGACCTCGTCGTACGGCGCACAGGTGCCGCGCCGCAGGGCGATCTCGGGGTGCGCCGCTCTCGCCGAGTTGAGCGCCTCCTCGACGAAGCGCGACTTCCCGATCCCCGGTTCACCGACGACCGAGACGATGGCGCTCTGGCCGGCCGTGACCAGTTCGGTCACGGCGGTCAGCATCGCGCGGTGGTTGACCCGGCCGACGAACGGTCCGGCAACGTACGCCGCAGCGGGCGCAGCAGTGGGCGACATCCCCGTGACGTGCCAGATCGGTTCGGACTGCGCCCTACCGCGCAGCTCCGTCACGCCGTGCGGTTCGAGCACCACGATGGGAGGTAACAACGCCGCGGTCGCGTCGCCGACGAGCACCGTGCCCGGCTCCGCCAACGCCTGGATGCGTGAGGCGGTGTTCATGACATCGCCCATCGCGGTGTACTCGGTACCTGCCAGCGTCCCGACGACGACCTCGCCCGTGTTGACGCCGATCCGCATCTGCAACTCGTCCGGCAGGTCGGCTTGCATCCGCAGTGCCGCCCGAACGGCCCGCTCGGCGTCGTCCTCGTGGGCGACGGGCGCACCGAACAGCGCGACGACGGCGTCGCCGAGCAGCTTGTCGACCCTGCCGCCGTACACCTCCACGTCTGCGACGAGACGGGCGAAGCACTCGTCGATCATGCGTTTCACCTGCTCGGGATCGCGATGCTCGGCCATCGCGGTGTAGCCGACG
>JACDGA010000060.1 GCA_013815505.1 Acidimicrobiia bacterium | reverse complement strand
CCGATGACGAAGTTGGGGTGCAGTCCGGCGTCGGCGAGCACGAGGAGCAGCATCGAGGTGGTGGTGGTCTTACCGTGCGTGCCGGCGACGGCGATGGCCTGCGACATGGCGCAGATCGAGGCGAGCACACCTGCCCGCCTGACGAACGGGATGCCGCGTTCGGCGGCCGCCGCGAGCTCGAGGTGGTTCGCCGGGATCGCCGGGGAGGCTGTGACGGCGTCACACCCGTCGACGTGCGCCGGATCGTGGCCGATCGAGACGTCGACGCCGGCGGCACGCACGCGATCGAGCACGGGCTGCTCGCGGATGTCGCTGCCCGACACGTCGTGGCCCATCTCGGCGAGCGCGATCGCCACCGCGCTCATCCCTGGACCGCCGACGCCGACGACGTGCAGCCGCTGGCGCTGATGGAGGTCAAGCGGAGGGACCGGCTTCGTCTCGTGCATGGCAGTGACGTTCACGACGCCATCAGGGTAGAGCCACGCGCTCGATCAACTCCGGCAATGCGCCGCTGCGGTGCACCTCGCCGGCGCGCCGGGCTGCGGCCGAGATCGCCTCGCGACGGTCGTCGTCACCTCGCAGCTCCTCGATCCGTGCGCCGAGGCCGGGCAGCTCGGTCTCGGCGAGGCGCACCGCTCCCCCGCGATCGCTCAGCCATGCGACGTTCGCGGTCTGATGGTCCTCGGCCGCGCCGCCCCACGGGACGAGGATCGACGGCACGCCGGTGACCGCCACCTCGGCGACCGTGCTCGCTCCCCCGCGTCCGACGAGGAGATCGCTGGCGGCGTAGCTCGTGGCCAGCGCCTCGTCGAACGCGACCGCCTCGTACCGCACGCCGTCGCTGCCGTCCCGAGCCGGCGCCGCAGCGGCCAGGAAGCGCTCACCGACGACGTGACGGACGGCAAGGCGGCGATCCGACGCATGCTCGGTGACGTAGGCGAGAACTGCGGAATTCAGCGCCGCCGAGCCGAGCGACCCTCCGATGACGGTGACGAGGAACCGCTCGTCGTCGACGCCGAGCGCCTCACGTGCGCCGGTTCGGTCGGCGACGCGGTCGACGTCGAGCACGCGCTGGCGCACCGGCGCACCCGTCATCTCGGCACGCGGCAACGCCGTGTCGGGAAACGCGATCGCACATGCCGCGGCGAACCGTGCCGCGAGCGTGTTCGCCCTGCCGGGCTTGCGGTCGTAGCTGACGACGACGATCGGGATGCGCAGCGTGCGGGCCGCGAACACGGCGGGCATTGCGGCGTAGCCGCCCACCGACACGACCACCTTCGGCTGCAGTGACCGCAACAGCCGGCGGAGCGACAGCGTGGCGCGCAGCATCTGCGGCACGAACGCGAGGTTGCGCACCGTCAGCGAGCGGGCGAGGCCGACGACGTCGACGAACGTGTGCGGGAACGGCGTGACCGGTACGAGGCGGGTCTCGACGCCGCGTCGCGCGCCGACGTAGTGGATCTCGCCCGGCGGGTGTCCTGCGGCGACGAGGCTCTCGGCGACGGCGATGGCCGGGTAGACGTGGCCAGCGGTGCCACCGCCGGTCACGACGGCGAAGGTCACCTAGGTCGCTCGCCTGGCGACGTTGAGCAGCAGCCCCGCCGCCGTGATCGACACGAACAGCGAGGTGCCGCCGACCGAGAAGAACGGCAGCGTCAGCCCTGTCACGGGAAGCAGTCCGGTCACGCCCCCGACGTTGACGATCGTCTGCATCGCGAACCACACTGAGATGCCACCGGCCAGCACCATCCCGAAGCGGTCCGGTGCGGCGAGGGCAGTCTGGACGCCGAAGTAGGCGAGGAGCCCGAACCCGCCGAGGACCGCGAAGGCACCGATGAGTCCGAGCTCGTCGGCGATCACGGCGAACATGAAGTCGCTGTGGGCGAGCGGCAGGTAGCCGAGCTTGCCCTTGCCCTCACCGATGCCCGAACCGAGCACGCCGCCGTTGGCGATGCTGAGGAAGCCCTGGTACGTCTGGTACGAGCGGTGATCGCGCTGGCCGGTGATGTCGAACAGTGCGGTGAACCGGTCCATGCGGCGAGGGCTCGAGATGACGAACAGCGTCATCGCCGCAAGCGCCGAACCGGCGAGCCCGAGCAGCGGTGTCAGCGGTAGGCCACCGATGAAGGCGGCGCCGAGCACGATCGCGCCGAGCACGATGGCTGCGCCGAGGTCGCCCTGCACGAGGCAACTACCGGCGGCGAGCGTCCCGAGCAGTGCGATCGGCAGCAGCGCCCGTCTCGTGTCATGGAGCACGTCGACGCGCCGGGCGAGCAGATCGGCAGCGGCGATGACGACTGCAACCTTGAGCAGCTCGGAGGGCTGCATCGTGATCGACCCGATTCTGATCCAGGCCTGCGCGCCCTCCACGTTCACCCCGATGGGTGACACGAACGGCAGTGCCATCCCCACGAGGGCGAGTCCGAGCAGCGGCAGGCTGAAGCGCCGCCACGCGTCGTAGCGGATCCGCATCGCCACCCACATCCCGGCGAACCCGCACACGGCCCAGATGACCTGCCGGTTGAAGTACGAGTACGGGCTCCGGCCCTCGTTGACGAGCGACGTCGCCGATGCGGACAGCACCATGACGAGCCCGAGCATCACGAACCCGGTGACGACGAGCGCGATCGCGTAGAACGCCGTCGTCGGTGGACCCTCGACACGGTGGGAGCGCGGAAGCCGCCGGTGGCGCGTCCCGCGACGGCGGTCGGCCTCCAGCCGTTCCAGGGCGAGCCGTCGACGATCCTTCAATGTCACGGCGGTCGCGTTCACGCAGGTGCTCCTTTGACGGTCGATGTCTCGGCGTCGCAGTCGGCGTCTCGGTCGGCGTCGCGGTCACGGCCGAGGCGCTCGACCTCGCGACGGAAGTCGTCGCCGCGCGCCTCGTAGCCGCCGTCGGGGTACCAGTCGAAGCTGGCGCAACCCGGCGAGAGCAGCACGACATCGGCGCCGATCGCAAGCTCGGCCGCGCACATCACGGCCGCGCGCATGTCGCTCGCTGCCACGACTCGGCTGTGCGGTGCGAACACCGCCTCAATGTCGGCGGCGTCGCGCCCGATGGCGACGACCGTGGCGACGTGGTGCGCCTGCGCCGCCATCGGCGACAGGTCGAGGCCCTTGTTGAGGCCGCCGGCGATCAGCACGACGCGCTCGAACGCAGCGAGCGCGACGGACGCGGCGTGGGGTGTGGTCGCCTTGGAGTCGTTGAACCAGCGGATGCCGGCGTGCACGCCGAGGTCCTCCAGCCGGTGCGGCGGTCCGGTGAAGCTGCGCACGGCGGGCTCGACGGCGGCGGCGCTCGCCAGTCCGGCCTCGAGCGCGATCGCCGACGCAGCGAGCGCGTTCGTGAGGTCGTGCGGCAGCGCCCTGCGCATGGAGTCGACGGCGACGATGGGTCCGCCGGGACCCACCAGCCATTCATCCTCGACGCGGTAGTCGGCGCCGTTGGCGGCGAACGTGCGGCGCGTGCCGGGGGCGCGGGCGAGGTGCTCCATCACGATTGCGTCGTCGGCGAAGCCGACGGCGACATCACCTGGTCGCTGCAGGTCGAAGATCTTCGACTTCGCCGCGACGTAGGTCGCCATCGAACGGTGCCAGTTGAGGTGGTCCTCTGCGACGTTCAGCCAGACGGCGGCCTCCGAGCGGAACGTCGACGCCCACGCCAGCCGGAAGCTCGTCGCCTCGACGACGAAGCAGTCGACGTCCATGTCGATCGCATCGAGCAGCGGCACGTCGGTGTTGCCGGCGGCGACGGTGCGGCGACCGCCGGCGCGAAGGATCTCGCAGGCCAGGAGCGTCGTCGTGGTCTTGCCGTCCGTTCCTGTGACGGCAAGCATCGGTCGCGGCCCGTCCGGGCGCTCCTGCTCGAATCGGTAGGCGAGCTCGATCTCGCTGGCGACGTCGAGGCCCGCCTCCAGCGCAGCGGCGACAGCAGGGTGGGTCTCGGGCACGCCGGGGGCGGGTACCACGACGTCGACTCCGTGAAGTGACGTGGCCACGTCACCGGGTTCGATCACGCGAGCTCCGAGCGCCGTGACCTCGTCGCGCGTGGCCGCCGTCAGCCGGTCGTCGGTGGCGACGACCTCGTAGCCGCGTTGCGCGAGGGCTCGCACGGTCGACCGTCCTGCGATTGCGACGCCGTACACGAGGGCTGACGTCACGGGTTCACCGTGTTCGCGAGCTGGGTGAAGTCGGCGATGAAGATGCCGAGCGCAGCCGCGACGCATGCGGCGGCGATCAGCCAGAAGCGGATGATGACCGTCGTCTCCGGCCATCCGAGCAGCTCGAAGTGGTGGTGAATCGGCGACATGCGCAGTAGCCGCTTCTTGCGCCCCGACGCCTTGAACACACCCATCTGCACGGCGACGGACCCGGCCTCGAACACATTGATGCCGCACAGCAGCACGAGTAGCAGCTGCGTGTTGAGCGTCAGCGCGAGGAAGGCGAGCGCCGCACCGATCCCGAGCGCGCCGACGTCACCCATGATGATCCGCGCCGGTGCGGCGTTGTACCACAGGAACCCGCCGCAGGCGCCGGCGAACGCCGCGGCCATCACGCCCATGTCGAGCGGATTGACGACGCTCGTGTAGAGCTCGCCGTTGCGGAACAGCAGGTAGGCGATGATCGTGAAGGCGCCGAACGCCATCATCGCCGAGCCGCCGGCGAGGCCGTCGAGCCCGTCGGTCACGTTGACGGCGTTCGTCGTCGCCCAGATGATGAGTCCGGCGAACAGCACCCAGACGAACGTCGGGATCTCCCAACCGGGCGAGTCGGCTCGAGTGAACGAGATCGTCTCGGACACGCCGGTGGCGACGACGAGCCACCACGCCAGGCCGAACGACATGAGCATCGTGATGTAGTTCTTCTGGCGCCAGAAGATGCCTCGGTTGTGACCCTTGCGCACCTTGATGACGTCGTCGAGCAGGCCCATCCCGGCCATCCCGACGATACCGATCCAGACGATCAGGCCTTGGTCGGAGAACGCCAGACCGGCGCGCGCGTGGGCTGTGAGATAGCCGGCGAGCGCGGCGCCGATGATGGCAAGGCCGCCCATTGTGGGCGTGCCCTGCTTCGCCATGTGGTGCTCGGGTCCGAGGTCCTCCTTGCCGAGGATCGGCTGGCCGATCCCACGCTTGCCGAAGAACGTGATCAGCAGGCGGGCACCCATGAGCGCACCGACGAGGCCGACGCTACCGGCGATGAGGACGGCGATCATGTGGGAACCCGCCTCGCCAGCGCCGCCTCTGCGACCGCGGCGTCGGCGAACGGCGTGGCGACGTCGCCGACTACCTGCGTCGTCTCGTGGCCCTTCCCGGCGATGACGACGAGGTCGCCCTCCCGGGCGGCGTCGATCGCCCGAGCGATGGCTGTGCCACGGTCCGGTTCGATCACGAGGTGGAGACGGTCGGTGGGGTCCACCCCCGCAACGATGGCGTCGATGATGGCCATCGGCTGCTCATGGCGGGGGTTGTCCGACGTGACGATGGTCACGTCAGATCCAGCCGCCGCAGCTGCACCCATGTTCGGACGCTTCCCGGCGTCGCGATCGCCGCCACAGCCGAACACGACGATGACACGGCCGTCACCACTCGTTAGCTCCCGTGCCGACGAGAGCAGCGAGGTCAAACCCTCCGGGGTGTGGGCGTAGTCGACGATGACGTCGATGCCGTTGCCGGCGCCGTCGACATGCTGGAACCGCCCTGCGACCGGGGTGACGCCTTCCAAGCCGTCCACGATGCTCGATCGATCGATGCCGATGGTCGCAGCTGCGGTGGCGGCGGCGAGCACGTTCATCACGTTGAACCCACCACCGAGCGGCACCGACAGCTCGGTGCCGCGCCACGTCAGCACCATCGAATCGGCGCCGACCACGACGTCGCTCGCGTCCTGTTGCGAGAACGGCACGATGTCGATCGAGGCGCTGTCGGCCAGCAGGCGACCGTAGACGTCGTCGACGTTGACGACACCGATCTGCGTGCGCCCCTCCTCGAACAGGCGCGCCTTCGCACGGAAGTACGACTCCATCGAGCCGTGGAGGTCGAGGTGGTCCTCGCCGAGGTTCGTGAACACGCCGATCTGGAACTGCGTGCCCTCGACGCGATGCAGCGCGAGCGCGTGCGACGAGACCTCCATCACGACCACGTCGTCACCACGTTCGACGAACTCGGAGAGACGTGCCTGCAGCTCGGTCGCTTCCGGTGTCGTGCGCGCACCGGTGAGCGTTCCGATGACGCCCGTGTGACGTCCTGCCGCCGTGAGGATTGCCGCCAGCAGATGCGCCGTCGTCGTCTTGCCGTTCGTGCCCGTGATGCCGATGACACCGAGCGAGTCGCTTGGTGCGCCGTACACCGAGCGAGCGATCCACCCGAGGCACGGGCGCACGTCGGCGACGACGAGCTGGCCTGCTGCAGGAAGGTCGAGGCGGTGGTCGACGACGAGCGACGTCGCGCCTCTGGCGAGCGCCTCACCTGCATGGTCGTGCCCGTCGGTGTGCTCGCCCCGGATGCAGGCGAACAGCACCCCCTCGGTCACGAGTCGCGAGTCGTGCGTGATGCCGCTGACCGCGACGTCGCCGTCGCCGACGACATGCGGCGCACAGCCGGGCGGCACGACGTCGGCGATCGAGCGAAGCGTGGACGCGTGGCTCACGCTCCCTCCGTGCAGCCGTTGCCGCCGGCGGGCGGCGTCAGTCCGAGCTCCTGGATCAGGGCAGGTGCGAGCTGGGCGAACATTGGCGCCGCTGCGGTTCCACCGAAGCGGTCACTGCTGCCAGCAGGCGGCTCGTCGATGGAGATCAGCATCGTCACCTGCGGGTCGTCGGCGGGCATGAAGCCGACGAAGCTCGCGTAGTACGCCTTGTTGCCCTTGTCGTCGAAGTACGTGCCGTTCGGCTGCGCCTTGAGACCGGTTCCGGTCTTGCCCGCGATCGGCATCGACGCGACCTGCGCCCTCGTCGCCGTGCCGCGACAGACGACGCCCTTCATCATCTGCGCCGTCTGGCGTGCTGCCTTCGCCGATACGACGCGATGGCTCTCAGCTTCGCGCGACGTGCGCAGTTCACCGTCGGCGGCGACGGAACCGACGACGAGCCGGGGTGAGACGTACGTGCCGTCGTTGGCGATGGTGTTGATCGCGGCGACGAGCTGCACGGCCGTCACCGACACACCCTGGCCATAGGCGATCGTCTTCATCTCGGTGCCCTGCAGGTCCTCTGCGTCCTCGAGGATGCCGCCGGACTCACCGGGGAAGCCGAGCGGCGACACCTCGCCGAACCCGAAGTTGCGCATGTACTCGACCTGCTTCTCGACGCCCATCTCCTCGGACACGGTGATCGTGCCGATGTTCGAGGACTGCACGAGGATCTGCTCGACGGTCATCGGCTGCGTCGGGTGGTAGCCGGCGTCGCTCAGCAACAGCGGGTCGTCGGAGAAGTACTGCTTCTGCCACGGCACGACGTACGTGGTGGCCGGCTCGACCACGCCGGCATCCAGCGCCGAGGCGATGGTGACAGCCTTGGCCACCGATCCGGGCTCGTACGTGTCGACGGCGGCGTAGTTGCCGGACGACACCGCGTAGCTGCCGTCGTCCTGGCGCTTCACCGATGCCATCGCCAGGATGTCGCCCGAGTCGGTGTCCATCACGACGAGGCTGCCGCCCTTCGCCTTGATCGACTCGACCCGGTCGAGCAGGCCGGCCTCCGCGGTGAACTGCAGCGACCGGTCGAGTGAGAGCACGAGGTCCTTGCCAGACTTCGCCTGCTCGATCACGTTCGCGGAGCCGGGGATCGAACGACCGCCTGGTGCGACCTGGCGGGTGACCTCGCCACTCTGGCCGGTCAGGAAGTCGTCGTACTTCACTTCGAGGCCGGCGATGCCGTTGCCGTCGATGTCGGTGCCACCGATGACGCTGGCCCCTGTCGTCCCGCCCGGCATGATGCGCCGGTCCTCGTCGGTGACGTAGACGCCGTACAGATCGAGGGCGTCGATCTGCTCGCCGAGCGACGGTTCGACCTGGCGCGCGACGTACGCGAACGCACGTTGCTCGTCGGCGAGGTCGTCGCGCAGCTCGTCGCGATCCGTCTCGTCGAGGCCGAGCAGGTCACCAAGGAGCTGCGCCGTGCCACGTTTGTCGACGACCTCCTGGGGATTCACGGACACGGTGACGGCCGGGATCGACATTGCGAGCTCGTTGCCGGTGCGATCGAAGATGCTGCCGCGCTGCGCCGCGACGGTGCTCGACCTCGTCCACTGCTGCGAGCCGGCGTTGCGCAGATCGGCTGCCTCCGTCGTCTGCAACAGGCCGACGCGCACGAGCAGGGCAGTGAGCAGCAGCACGAGCAGCAGCAACGAGGCGATCAGCCGGCGGCGCGGCGTCCCGGCGTGGAACCGGGGCGGGCGCGGCGGCTTGGCTGCCTTGATCGCCGTCTTGGCCTTGCGATCCGAGAATCGGCGATCGGAGCGGGCCCGCGACGCCGCCTTGCGCTGTGCGACGCGAGTCTCGTAGGGCGTGACCGTGCGGTTGCGGGCAAGGCGAGAACCCGACGTGGTCCTCGCGCGCGCAGGCGTCGCCGGCGCCTTCGATCGCGCGGATGTGGGCTTCGCCGCCGGCGTCCTGCGACTGCCTGTCGTCGCCGGCCGGCGCGGCGCCGATCCGCCAGGACGCGACGGTGCAGGGC
>JACDGA010000301.1 GCA_013815505.1 Acidimicrobiia bacterium | reverse complement strand
GCCCTCCTTGCCCGTGGCGAGAACAAGTGGGTGAAGCTCGGCGACACGGACACCGTGATCCTGTCGAGCCATGCGATCCCCGGCAACGAGAGCAACGTCAACCAGGTCATCGACGGTCTCATCCGCGCCGGGGCCGACGTCGTGCACTCGGGAGTCGCCGACGTCCACGCCACCGGTCACGCCCAGGCCGACGACATCAAGACGTTGCTGTCGGTCGTGCAGCCTGAGTGGTTCATCCCGATCCACGGCGAGTATCGCCACATGGTCGCGAACGCCGAGCTCGCCACGCTGATGGGCGTGGCGGCCAACAAGGTCGTCAGCTGCGAGGACGGCGACGTCGTCCAGGTGAGCGACGACGGCATCGAGCGATCGGGCAGGGTGCCGGCCGGCTACCTGTACGTCGACGGCATCGTCGGCGACGTGGGCTCGGGCGTGCTGCGTGACCGCAGGGTGCTGTCGGAAGAGGGCGTCGTCGTCGTGGTCGTCACGGTCGACACGCAGACCGGCAAGGTGCTCACCGGTCCCGAGATCATCACGAGAGGCTGGGTGTACGCGCCAGAGGCCGAAGCGCTGCTCGACGACGCCTGCGACGCCGTCGCGGCGACCGTGGAGAAGTCGCTTCGCAACGGCGTGCGCGACGTCGAGTCGCTCGAGCTCGATGTGCGTCGGACAGCGCAGCGCTTCGTCAGCGAGCGCACACGGCGACGACCGATGATCGTCCCCGTCGTCATGGAAGCGTGATCCCGAGACCTCTCGCCACGGTGGGGCTGACCGTGTCGCTCGCCTTCGGGCTCGCGGCGTGCAGCGGTGACGGCGGAGCCGACCAGAGCGAACCGACGCCGGTGGAGGTCAGCGTGCCGGAGGCCGCCGTCGCCGACGTCGCCGACGCAATGGAGGCGGTCGACGAGGAGCTGGGCGGCGCGCAGCAGTACTTCGAGGTGACCGCGAACGCCCAGAACGTGCGGCTCTTCGTCAAGGTAGAGGGACGCGATCGCGTGCGCTCCTACCTCTACGTACGCGGCGAGGTCGTGCCGAGCGGTCGAGCGCAACCGGCTGACGGGTTCACATTCGCCGTCGGCGACGTGAACCTCGAACCCGACGTGATGCTCGACTCCGTCGCCGAGGCGGCCCCCGACGCGACCGTCGAGGAGTTCAGCATCGTCGGCACCCAGGAAGGCCCACCGCGCTACGCGGCGTTCGCCCGCTCCGAGCGCGGCGGTGTGATCGACGTCGTGCTCGCCGAGGACGGCACGGTGCTGGAGGTCGCACCCGGCGCGTGATTGCCGGTGGCGCCATCCGCGCCGTTGGTACCGTGGCCGCAGAGATGTCGACGTGGGGCAGGGACAAAGGCCGTGGTGACGGCGGACGCAGGTCGACGTCGCGCGCCAAGACCACGCAGCGCCAGCCTGTGACCCGTTCGACGGCGAAGACCTCGTCGATGCCGAAGTCGTCCGACGATCCCTCCGGCCGGCGAGGAGAGCGCGTCGGTGCCGAGCTGCGCGGCGTCGTCGACGGTCGCAAGCACGACTTCATCGGCTTCGGGCTCATCGCCCTCGGCGCGCTGCTCGGTCTCGCCGTGTACTTCGGGCTCGCCGGTGTGCTCGGCAGGGGGATCGAGGTGGCGGTCGGCTGGTTCACCGGAGTCGGGCGCTTCGCCGTCCCGGCAGCGCTGATCGCAATCGGTGTCGCCTTCGTGCGTGACGGCAAGGCCGCAGCGCCCGTGCGGCTCACGATCGGCTGGGTGCTCGCCGCGGCCTGCGGACTCGGCTTCGCCCACCTGATCAACGGGCCCGACGAGGTGTCGTTCCGCCACTCCGCCGTCGGTGACGCCGGTGGCTGGATCGGCGCCGTGCTCACCGAGCCGCTGCGTGGGTTGCTCGCCGTGCCCGGCGCCGTCGTGGTGCTGCTCGCGCTCGGTGTGTGCGGCCTGCTGCTGATCACTCAGAGCTCGCTCAAGACGCTCGCATTGCAGTCGGGTCGCGGCGTCGGCAGGGTGATGAAGCCGCTCGGACAGGTGGCACGGCGCACGATGACCGAGCTGTCGTCGCTCGGCAGCGATCAGGACGACGTGGACGCCGACCGCCGCGACGGACGCAACGACGGCCACGGTCCGAGTGGCCCGACCGGCGAGATCGACGCGCCGGGCCAGCCGGGGCTACCGCCACCACAGCTCTACGACGGTGCCGGCGATCTCGAGGATCCCCGCCGCGCGCCCCGTGCGCGCCGTCGCACGGCGGCGACGTCCGCCACGCCCGAGGCCGGCGAGCCTGCGGCACCTGGCACCTGGCGGTTGCCGCCGTTGGCGCTGCTGCGCCGACTCGGCGAGCAGCGCGTCAACACCAAGGAGGTCGAGGCGCGCGGTGTGGTGCTGCACGAGTCGCTGAGCCAACACGGCGTGGACACATCCCTCGTCGGGGTGACGGTCGGGCCGACGGTCACGCGCTACGAGCTCGAGCTCGGTGCCGGCGTCAAGGTGGCCCGTGTCACCACGCTGCACCGCGACATCGCCTATGCGATGGCGGCCAGCGACGTGCGCATCCTTGCCCCCATCCCCGGCCGCTCGGCCATCGGCATCGAGGTGCCCAACCACACCCGCCAGGTGGTGGCGCTCGGCGACCTGATGGCGTCACCGGAGGCGGCCGTCGCCACGCATCCGCTCGACGTCGCGATCGGCAAGGACATCGCCGGCAAGGCCGTCTTCCTCGACCTCTCCACGACGCCGCACCTGCTCATCGCAGGTGCGACAGGATCCGGCAAGTCGAGCGCGCTGAACTGCATCCTCACGTCGCTGTTGATGCGCGCCGTGCCCGACGACGTGCGCCTGATCCTGATCGATCCGAAGCAGGTCGAGATGGGTCAGTACAACCGGTTGCCACATCTGCTGACGCAGCCGGTCACCGACCCGAAGAAGGCAGCGAACGCGCTGGCGTGGGCGGTGCGCGAGATGGAGCGCCGCTACGACATGCTCTCGATCGCGGGGGTGCGCGACATCGTCGGCTACAACACGATGTTCGACAATGGTGTGCTGGTTGCCGAGCCGGGGACGGCCGGCGAACCGGAACGGCTGCCCTACATCGTCGTCGTCGTCGACGAGCTGAACGACTTGATGATGGTCGCCGCTCGCGACGTGGAGGACTCGATCACCCGCATCGCGCAGAAGGCGCGCGCCGTCGGCATCCACCTGATCGTCGCCACGCAGCGGCCGAGCGTCAACGTCATCACGGGGGTCATCAAAGCCAACATCCCCGCACGTGTCGCGTTCGCGGTGT
>JACDGA010000300.1 GCA_013815505.1 Acidimicrobiia bacterium | reverse complement strand
GTCCTCGACCCAGAGGGCACGACCTGACCGCCGGACGTTCATCGACAGTGATCGAGCGATGGCACGCCGTCTCGCCCGACCTGTTCGCCAGTTCCTCGACGTCGAGGCGGCCGGCGGGATCGTCCTCCTCAGGCGACGATGGCTGCGTTGATCCTCGCCAACACCCCGATCGGCGGCGACATCGCCTCGTTCTGGGAGGAACCGATGACGCTGCTGTCGGTCGGCGACTTCGACCTCACAGAGTCGATCGGTCACTGGATCAACGACGGGTCGATGGCCGTGTTCTTCTTCGTCGTCGGGCTGGAGATCAAGCGCGAGCTCGTGAACGGCGAGCTGCACAAACCCCGACGCGCCGCACTGCCGGCGATCGCCGCGATCGGCGGGATGGCGGTCCCGGCGCTGCTCTTCACCGTGTTCAACCTCGGTGGTGACGGGTCGCAGGGCTGGGGGATCGCCATGGCGACCGACATCGCCTTCGCCGTCGGTGTGATGGCGCTGCTCGGCGATCGCGTGCCGTCGAGTCTGAAGTTGTTCCTGTTGACGCTCGCGATCGTCGACGACATCGGCGCAATCGCCGTCATCGCCGCCTTCTACAGCGACGATCTCTCATTCGGGTCACCGTGTCGCTGTTCGTGACCGGCCTCGCGTTCGACGATGCCACGCTGATCGACGACGCCAAGCTCGGTGTGCTCGCGGCGTCGGTGATCGCCGCCGCGGTCAGCGCCACGCTGCTCGGACGGCAGCGTGTCACCGATCAGGCGACGCCCCCGCCGCCCGAGCCGGCGGATCGAGCGTGATCATCAGACCCTCGCAGCCCTCGTCGGGCAGCTCCAACGCATATCCGTTCTCGCCCGGCGGATGCGCCGCGATGAACGCCGCCCAGCGGTCGCTGCGGTAGTTGCCGGCGAGACGGGCGCCCGGCGATCCGTAGCGGATCACCCGGGCGATCGCCTCGTCGTTGGGGTGATGGAACCGCACGCCGTTGGACGAGAACCACCAGTACGAGCAGTCGAGGCGCGCCACGAACGCCGACGAGACGTTGCGACGGCTGCCATGGTGCGGCAGCTTGCAGGCGTCGACGCGGTAGCGCTCGCCCTCCGGCGCGAGGTGCGCCAGCGACCCCAGCAACGCGTCGGAGTGGGCGTCTCCGCCGAAGAGGATGCGGACACCCTCGTGCTCGAACACGAAGGCGATGCTCGACCCGTTCGCCTCGGCGTCGTCGGGATCGCTGCGCACGTCGGCAAGGTCGGCGAGCGAACCGAGCAGGTCGGCGATCCGGTCCGCCTCCGCCTCGTCGCGGACGCCATCGGTCCCGTCGACGAGTCCTGCCTTGGTGATCGCCTCTAGCCAGACGTCGTGCAGTCGGTACAGCTTGTCGGGCGTCGGTGAGAGCAACGTGATCGTCGCGCCGCCGCCGAGCTCGACTACGGGAGGGACGTCGCGGACGACGATCGCCCCGCCGCACTCGTCGTTCGGTGCGTCTGGCCAGCCCTTGTTCCACATCATCGCGCGCGCCCGGATCAGCGCTGTCAGCCGCTCGCCGTCGAGTGCACCGAGGATGTCGCTGAACTGTTCGAGGTGGACGTATCCGTTGAACCACACGCCCGCGACACGTTGTGCGACCTCGTCGTCGGCGAGCAGCTTGACGGCACCGCCGACGTGGTCGATGTCGACGTGCGTCACGACGAGCAGATCGATGTCGCAGTCGAGCTCTCCAAGTCGCGCCTTGATCGCCGGGTAGGCACCGGCGAGACCGGCATCGATCAGCATGCGGTGCTCGTCGCCGGGCGCACCCCACGTGACGAGCAACGAGTCGCCGTACCTCGCCGCCAACATCTCGACCGTCAGCATCGTCAGCCCCGGACTCCGACCGGCGACGCGCCGCCGGACAGCTCGACGTCGCCGTCTCCGGAGGCGGTGATGGCGAGCGCGAGCACGTCGCCCTCTGCGATGAGTGCTCGACGGACGACCGTGAGCAGCTCGCCGAATCGGTACGGACCCGGACCGCGCAGCAGCTCGGGGACGAGCGAGAAGAGCCGCTCGACGAGATCGGCGACGTCCTTGCCCGGCACCGGCGAGATCGTGGAGACCACCAGCTCGGCGCGAGCGGCGTGGAGCACGCCGACCCAGTCGCTGAACCCGACGTCGAGATGGCGTGTGTCACAACCGAGCGAGATGACGATCGGGCCGGGATGGCGCGGGCCTGGGTTGACGAAGGACTTGTCGATGCGGTGAACCGGTTGCTCGTCACCGCCCAGCTCGAGGCTGATGCCGAGGTCGTCGTCCGGATCGAGTGCCTTGCTCGTATGCGTGACGAGCACGATCACGCCGGGCGTCCCCACCCCGACGGCATCACGCAGCTCGTCCCACTTCATGACCCGACGGCACGCGCCTTGCGCGACGGCGCCCTCGACGGCCTTGACGATGCGTCCGCTCGCACCCGTGTCGTTCGCATCGGTCTTGTTCGACATGCCGACGACGGCAGCGTCGGTCAGCGACACCCGGCGCGCCGCGGGCGCGTCGACGCCGACGCGGCCGCTGACGTGCAGGCGACGTTCGACCACCTTGCTCGTCCCCCAGAAGCCGAACGGACACACCCGGTCCGAGCGAGTGCGACCGCCACAGGTCCGAACACACTCCGACGCCCCACCGAGCGCCTCGTCGCACACCGGCACCTCGTCGTCGCGGTCGGGCATGGGATGCGCGTAGACGAGCTCGAGCGGGACGTCGGACGCGCCGAACGACACGACGTGGATCCACGGGTCGTCGTCGTGGAACGAATCGGCGTTGCCGCGCAACGCCCCGTGCAGAGTCGCACCGCGCACGGCGAGCTTGGTCAGCACCCCGGCGGCTTCGGCGAGGTTTTGTGGCCGCTCGTTGACGAACGCATCGAGGAGCACGCCGCGCACCGCCTTCGTCGCGCTTGCGAGGCGGTCGGGCGGGATGACCCTGCCGAGCTCGGAGAGATCGACCACCTCGGGAGCGCCTGCTGTGCCGCCGAGCATCAGCGTCGCCGGTGCCGGCGCCCGGGTGGCCGCGGCAGCGTTCGGCACGTCGGCATCGACGCGCAGCTCGAGGCGGCTCGTTGTCGCCAGATCGTCACCGGAGACGACGGGACCCGTGAGGACTGCGGTCTGCAGCGTGCGTCCGGCGTGGAACACGACGAGTTCGACAGCGATCTCGGCTGCGTGCGCAGGCACATCGATCGGGATCGGGTTCGTCCATTCGGTGTCGCCGTCTGCAGGGAGCCGCAACGTTCGCCTGACCGGCCTCTCGGTCGACCCACGCGTGCGCACCACGAT
>JACDGA010000299.1 GCA_013815505.1 Acidimicrobiia bacterium | reverse complement strand
CCGCCATGCTGTGGTTCATCATCGTGCTGTTGTTCGTCGGATTCATCGCCGGCGCGCTTGCCCGCCTCCTCGTCCCGGGCCCTGACCCGATGAGTCTCGCCGGTACCTGGCTCCTCGGCGTGCTGGGAAGCTTCGCAGGCGGGTTCCTCGGTTACGTCCTGTTCGACAACGACACCGACGACGGCGTCATCCAGGTGTCCGGCATCATCGGCTCCGTCCTCGGCGCGGTGATCCTCTTGCTCGTCTATCGCGCAGTGAGCAGCCGTCGGGGCGGCGAACGCGTCGGAGCCCGATGACGCGACCGGTGGCGACTCGCCACCGTCTGGGCGGGATTTCTTTCAGCAGTTGACAGAGATCCCGCCCAGACCGTGTCGTGGAACGAATCCCGCCCAGACGGTGGTGGGGTCAGGTGGGGTGGGTGCGGGCGACGGCGCGCCAGCCGCAGACGAGCAGACCGAGCGTCACGGCGGTGACAATTACGAACGCGACGGCGGTGCCGTCGCCGAACACGACGCGCCGCAGCACCAGGCCCGCCACGACCGTCGTGACCCACACGACGATGCCCATGCGGATCGACATCGGCGCCCGCCAGCCGCGGGCGAGCCCCCACCCGGCGGCGAGCGCAAGCAGAAACGGCGCCGCCGTGCGCGCGACGCCCGCCACCGTGAGCCCGTCGTCGTGACTGCGGCGGCCGATCACCACGAACGCCGCCACGGCGGCGACGTCGAACGCCAGCGCGATGGTCACACGCCGGACCGACGACTGCTCGATGTCGCCGTTGGCGGTCGAGCCCGACGCCGTCGGCTCCCTTCGCGTCGGCCATCTCCTCGTCGGGGTCGTCATGCGCCGTCGAGCTCGTCGATGTCGTCGGCGTCCAGCTGAGGGACGTCGGGCACGCCGGATCCGCCGGAGTCGCCGTTGGAGCCCGCCGCCTCACGCGGCTCGGGGACGAAGAACGCGCCGAGCTGGCCTTTGAAGAACACGAGCGGCACGTGGTCACCCGCCGTCGAGTTGGCGAGGTCGACGACGCGCCCGAGCACGAAGTAGTGGTCGCCCATCTCGTCAACGCGCTCGACCTCGCAGTCGATCCAGGCGATGGAACCTTCGAGCACGGGACAACCCGTCGGGGACGGCGTCCACTCCACACCGTCGAAGCGCCCGTCGTCGAGACCGAGCTTGGCGAACCGCCAGCAGAGCTCGTTCTGGTCGTGGTGCAGCACGTTGACGCAGAACCGCCCTGCGGGGGCGAGTGCCTCCCACGTCTCGCTGTCGACCTGCGGCAGGAACCCGACAAACGGCGGGTCGAGCGACACCGACGTGAACGAGCCGATCGTGAACCCGATGGGCACGTCGTCGCGCATGCCGGTCACGATCGTCACGCCGGTGGGGAAGTGCCCGAGCACCGAGCGGAACGTCGGGGAGTCAAAGCTGGCCACGTGCCGACTGTATGCCGTCGAGTCCCAGCTCACGCACGTGCGCGATCGCACAGATCACGTTCCCGGGCGGTGCAGGATGGAGCTCGTGCCGAACGAGGACGTCGTCGAGCGGAAGGCCGCGCTGCGCCGCGAACTGCGCGCCGTGCGCACCGCCATCTCAGCGGACGTCCCCGAGCGATCGCGCCGCTCGCACCAGATCTGGGACGGCGTCGTCGAGCTCGTGCTCGTCCGGCTTCGCCGGCGTCGCCCGGTCCTGACGATCATGCTGTTCGAGTCCACGCCGACCGAGCCCGACACGAGCTGGTGGTACGAGGACGCCCGGCAGCGCGGTTGGCACACGTTCACGCCAGAGGTCGACGGTCCCGACCTTCACGTGATGCCAGGGCGCCTCGATCCGATGCTGCTCGACGTGGTCGTATTCCCGGGGCTCGGCTTCACGCCCGAGGGCGCCAGACTCGGCCAGGGCGGGGGGCACTACGACCGCTTCGCGGCGCGCATCGACGGCATCTGCCTGCGCATCGGTGCCTGCTACGCCGAACAGGTCGTCGACGAGCTGCCCACCGAGCCGCACGACCAACGCGTGGACGCAGTCATCTCTGCCTAGAGATCCCCACCTAGTCCGGTGACGGCGTACGGGACGAAAAGAGCCACTTCCGGTATGACCTGACTCGTGCCGCTCTCGTGCAGCATGAGGGCGTCGTCCGCCGCGAAGAGGAGGACGGCGAACATGAGCAGCCATCGGCGCCTCAACGGCTCCAGGTACGCGACGAGCACCGCCAGCGAGCCGGCAGCCGCCCACACCATGATGTTCAGTTGACTGACCGCGCCTGCGTAGAACGGGAGTTGCGCCCCGGCCTCTTGACCGAGCGCACGAATGTCGCGGGTCAGCATGCCGGCCGGATGGTGCGTGAACCTGGCGACGAGCGCAGCAAGGGCCATCGCGGCCGCACCGATGGCGAGAGCAATGGGAACGAGCACCTTCCCTCGAACCACGGCCGATCTAGGCTTCTTTCGCTGTCGTCAGTCGAACAATGATCGTCGGACAGTAGTCAGACGCAGGTGCTGAGACGCGCTCAGGCCTTCGGATCGGAGCCGGAGGCATAGTACTCGCGGCCGAGATGGGTGATCTGATCCTCGCCCATCATCCACCGCAGTGTGTTCTTCAGCTTCGTCTGCTGCACGAAGAGGTCGTGTTCGGGATAGAGGCCGGGCGCCGTCTGGGGGCTCTTGTAGTAGAAGCTGAGCCACTCCTGGATCCCGCCGAGGCCCGCCCGCTGGGCGAGGTCGGAGAACAGCACGAGGTCGAGCGCAAGCGGCGCGGCAAGGATCGAGTCACGGCAGAGGAAGTCGACCTTGATCTGCATCGGGTAGCCGAGCCACCCGAAGATGTCGATGTTGTCCCAGCCCTCCTTGTTGTCGCCGCGAGGGGGGTAGTAGTTGATCCGCACCTTGTGAAAGATGTCGCCGTACAGCGCCGGGTAGCGGTCGGGCACGAGGATGTGCTCGAGCACGCCGAGCTTCGACTCCTCCTTCGTCTTGAAGTTGTCCGGATCGTCGAGCACCTCGCCGTCGCGGTTGCCGAGGATGTTGGTCGAGTACCACCCGGCCAGCCCGAGCATCCGTGCCTTGAGCATCGGCGCAAGCACCGTCTTGATCAGCGTCTGACCCGTCTTGAAGTCCTTACCCGAGATGGGCACGTTGTTGGCCGTGGCGAGGTCGCGCAGCACGGGCGTGTCGACTGTGAGGTTCGGGGCGCCGTTGGCGAATGGCACACCTTCGAGCAGCGCGGCGTAGGCGTAGAGCATCGAGGGCGCGATGTTGGGGTCGTTGGCGTCGATCGCCGCCTCGAACGCTTCGAGGTTCTCGT
>JACDGA010000059.1 GCA_013815505.1 Acidimicrobiia bacterium | reverse complement strand
CATCAGCGCCGTCCCCGCCGACCTGCGCTCGAAGCGAGAGCCAGCGCAGCTCTTCCACTGGATGCTGATGCGTCGTTACGACATGGCCGACGAGCTCCACCGCGAGGTGTTCAACGTCGAGGCGCTGGAGTCGCTGATGCGTGACTTCCTCCCCAACGAACCCGACGAGCGTCTGCTCGAACTCCCGATCACCGAGGAGCTGGAGATCATCGACCAGGTCACGAACGGCAGCCCGAAGTGAGCGCCACGCTCGACCGTGACGTTGCCGGCGCTGCCGCAGCGCACCAGCGCCTGCTCGCCCACCTGGACGAGCTGGCAGCGGATGACAGCGACGATCGCGCCACGTTGTCCGAGCGACCGAGCGAGCTGCCCGGCTGGACGGTGGGGCACGTGCTCACCCACCTCGCCCGCAACGCCGACAGTCACGTGCGGATGCTCGACGGGGCCGCCCGCGGTGACGTCGCCGACCAGTACGAGGGCGGCGCAGCGGGGCGCGCCGCCGACATCGACGCCGGGTCCACGCGGCCACCCGACGAGTTGGTCGACGACGTCCGCACGTCGATCTGGGCCCTCGAACGGGCGTGGGCGGGTCAACCCACCTGGGAAGGGTCGGGTCGCAGTGCCTCGGGCACGCTGATCGCAGTCGAGGATCTCGCCTTCCGGCGCTGGCGGGAAACCGAGGTGCACCACGCCGATCTGGGTCTCGGCTACACCAGCGCCGACTGGCCCGCCGACTACGTCCGACTCGACCTGAAGCGCATGGAGATGTTGTGGACGGCGCGGCGACCGATGGGGATGGGTGGGCTGCCCGTTGCGGCGCTCGCCACCGAACCCCACCGCCGGCTCGCGTGGCTGCTCGGTCGCGCCGACATCGATGGTGTCCCGGTCGCAGGCATCTTCGGGTGAACCCCCGTTTGCCGACCCGTGCGCGGGTCACGACCCAGCTCAGGACAGCTCGAAGCCCTCGTAGCCCTTGGCCGCGACGGCATCGCAGATCTCGCGGTAGAGGTCGACGCCGCCGATGTAGGGCATGAACACGCGTGGCTTGCCGGGCACGTTGGCGCCCATGTACCACGAGTTCGCCGTCGGCAGCAGCGTGAGGTCGGCGACTTCGTTGACGTGGTTGGCCCACGCCGACTCGGCGTCCGGCTGGACCTCCATCGACGACATGTCCTTGTCGCGCAGGTGCGCAAGCGCGTCGGCGATCCACTCGACGTGCTGCTCGATCGACACCATCATGTTGCTCAGCACGGACGGGCTGCCAGGGCCCGTGATCGTGAACAGGTTGGGGAAGCCGTTGACGCCGAGGCCGAGATACGTGCGCGGCCCGGCGGCCCAGTGGTCGGCGAGCGGCTCGCCGTTGCGGCCACGGATCCCGAGGGCGATCAGCGGCCCCGTCATTGCGTCGAACCCGGTGGCGAGCACGATCGCATCGAGCTCGTGCTCGGCGTCGCTGGTGCGGATGCCATGTTCGGTGATCTCGACGATCGGTGTCTCGTGCAGGTCGACCAGCGAGACGTCGTCACGGTTGTAGGTGGCGTAGTAGTCCGTATCGAGGCACGGTCGCTTCGTGCCGAAGGCGTGGCTCCTGGGAGCGAGCTTGTCGGCGACGTCGGGATCGTCGATCGCGTCGCGGATGCGGTCGCGCACGAACTCGGCGACGGTGTCGTTGGCGGCCTTGTCCATCAACAGATCGGAGAAGGTCGAGCTGAGACCGAAGAGCGTGCCCTTCTCCCACCCCCGGCGATAGCGGCGCTCACGCTCGTCGGGTGAGGACTCCAACGTGAGGTCCTCGGTGACCTCGTTGACGACGCCGACACGTGACCGCCTCGCCAGCTCGCGGTGCTTGCCGTAGCGGGCCTTGCGCTGGTCGACGAACTCGCGTTCCAGCTGCGCATTGCGTGCAGGCATCGAGAAGTTGGGCGTGCGTTGGAACACGGTGAGATGCTGTGCCTGCTGGGCGATGATCGGGATCGACTGGATGCCCGACGAGCCGGTGCCGATGACGCCGACCCGTTGGCCCGAGAAGTCGACACCTTCGTGGGGCCATCGGCCCGTGTGGTACGTGTGGCCGCCGAAGCGGTCGAGACCCGGCACCTCTGGCTGCTTCGTCGTCGACAGGCAGCCGACGGCTGTGACAACGAACTGGGCCGACACCTCGCCGGCACGGTCGGTCGTCACCATCCAGTGCCCGGCGTCCTCGTCGAGCACGATCGAGAGCACTTTCGTGTCGAACTCGATGTGCCGGCGAAGATCGAACCGTTTGGCGACGTGGTCGGCGTAGCGAAGGATCTCGGGCTGCGTGGCGTAGCGCTCGCTCCACTCCCACTCCTGCTGCAGGTCGTCGTCGAACGAGTACGAGTAGTCCATGCTCTCGATGTCACAGCGGGCGCCGGGGTAGCGATTCCAGTACCACGTGCCGCCGACGTCCGAAGCCACCTCGAACGTGCGCACGGCGAAACCCTCGCGCCGCAGTCGATGCAGCATGTACATCCCGGAGAACCCGGCGCCGACCACCACCACATCAGGCCGGACAGGACGAACCGTCATGAGGCGCCGTCCGGTTCAGGCGAAGTGGTCGCGGAGGTTGGCGACGGAACGGGTGACGTTGGGTGCGTGGCGCTTGGGGTAGCCGGCGAGGCGGAGCCCGGGCGGAAACACCGCCGTCGACATGTCGAAGGTCTCGGTGACCGTGGTCGTCCCGTCGGCGCCGGGCTCGAGCTCCCAACGCCAGCGGTGGCCACCGAGGTGCGCCCAGGCGATGCGCCGGTCCTCCTCGTACTCCTTCACGTGCGAGGTCACGCGGTACGGCACGACGACGCGCATCTTCATCCCGAACTTGCTGCCCTCGGCGAGACGTTCTGGCCCGCTGATGTTGTCGCGCACCGTCTCGTCGCCGCTGATGATGGCGTGGTTGCGCGGCTGGCGGACGAAGTCGAAGATCTGCTCCGGTGTCGCATTGACGATCGCCGACGCGCTCACGGCGTCGCGGTCGATCTTCGTCGTCACGCCCGGTGCAGCTGCGGATGCATCCGTGGTCATCGTTGCTCCTGTCCTCCTGTGTCGTCGATGCCTTCGGCCGCCACCTCGACAAGCGTGTCGGCGTACGCCACGCCGCCGCCCCAGTCGGTGAGGGTGTCGTTGGTGAGCGAGTTGGCGACCTTGCCGTCGGGATGGTGTGCCATCCACCATCCGAACGGGATCGACACGACACCTCGACGAACGCGGCTGCCCTCCACTCGCACGGGCAGCTGCACGCTCGTGCGGTCGTTCCACACCCTCGCCACGTCGCCGTGCGACAGGCCCCGTTCGGCGGCATCGGCGGCGTCGAGCTCGACGAACGGCGCACCCTCCGCCGGGCCGTGCTTGGGCAGATGCGAGTACCCAGAGTTCAAGAACCGGCTGTGCTGCTTCGGCGTCATCAACTGCAGCGGGAACCGCGCCACGAGCGCCGCGTCACCGTGCGGGCCCTCGCGCGGTGGCACGAACGTCGGCAACGCCGGCTGGCCGAGCGCCACCAGCCGCTCGCTGACGAACTCGACCTTGCCCGACGGCGTCGGGAACCCGCCGTCGGCAAACGGGCGGCCGTCGTCCGGATAGGGCGCCTTCACCCAGCCGACCCGTCGCAGCTCGTCGAGATCGACTCGGTCACCGAGCGCGTCGGCGAGCAGCTCGTCGTCGGACACGTGCAGCGCCGGCTCGTCCAGCGCCATCGCGGCGGCGAGGCGGCGGAACAGCTCGGTGTTGCTGCACGACTCCCCGAGCGGCGCGATCGCCGCCTCGTTCCAGCCCATCCAGAGGTGGCCCCACGGTGGGACGACGTCGCTGACCTCGATCTGTGTCGTCGCCGGAAGGACGAAGTCGGCATAGCGCGCCGTGTCGGTGACGAACTGCTCGTGCACGACGGTGAACAGGTCGTCACGCTCGAGGCCGCGACGGGTCAGCTCGGCGTTGGGCACGATCACGAGGGGGTTGCAGTTCCACACGACCAGCGCCGACACGGGCGGCGACATCGACTCGTCGGTGAGCGCCTCGCCGAGCCGACTCATGTTGATCCAACGCGGCTCGCGTCCGTTGAGCAGATCGGGGCGCCCGAGCGCGTCCTCGTCCACGAACGCGTCCTGGTACGACCCGACGCTGCGCGAGAGCCCGCCGCCACGATCCCTCCACGCCCCGACGAGCGCCGGCAGCACGGCGAGCGTGCGGTAGAACATCGCCCCGTTCTCGTGGTGCTCGGCGCCGATGAGCGAACGAATCGCAGCGGGCCGCACCGTGCCGTACTCGTGTGCGAGACGCTCGACGACGTCAGCCTCGATGCCGCACAGCGCGGCGGCCCGAACAGGCGTCCAGGTCGCCACGTGCTCGCACAACTCGTCGAAGCCCAACGTGTGCTCGTCGACCCACTCACGGTCGACGAGCCCGTCGCGCACGAGGACGTGCATCATCGCCAGCATCAGCGCAATGTCGGTGCCGGGCAACGGCTGCACGAACTCGTCGGCGGCGTCGGCCGTGACGGTGCGGATCGGGTCGATGACGACGAGGCGGGCACCGGCCCTGCGGGCACGCTCGATCGTCGGCCACAGATGGCGGTTGGTCAGGCGCGTGTTGCTCCCCCAGATGACGATGAGACGGCTGTGTTCCAGCTCCAGCCCGTCGAGGCCGAGCCCCGTGCCCATCGTCATCCTCATGCCGTGCCCGACCGTCGGCCCGCAGATGGCACGCACCAGCCGGCTCGCGCCGAGGTGGTGGAAGAAGCGGCCGTCCATGCCCATCATGGACAGCAGGCTCTGGTTACCCGCATCGCTGAACGGCAGCACCGACTCAGCGCCGTCACGCTCGATCGCCTCGTGCAGGCGTGAGGCGATCTCGCCGAGCGCGTCATCCCAGGACACCTGCTCGAAACGGCCCTCGCCCTTCGCCCCGACACGGCGCAGCGGGTGCAGCACCCGGTTCGGGTCGTAGACGCGGTCGATGAAGCGATTCACCTTCGGGCACAGCTCGCCGGCGCTGTACGGATGGTCGACGCGCCCACGCATCTTCACTGCGACGCCCGCCTCGACCGTCACGGTCCAGCCGCACGAATCTGGACAGTCGTGGTGACACGTGCCATGCACAATGGCGGGCTCGTCGTCCGCTGCGCGTTCTCCTCGCGCCGCCATCAAAGAAGCCGGATGGGGAGCGAGCGCGGTCCCCGGATCTGGCCGACGCTCCACGTCACGGCCTCGGGATCGGCGAGCTCGAAGTTGGGGAAGCGGGCGATGAGTTCCTCGAGCGCGACGCGCAGCTCGAGGCGGGCGAGGTTGGACCCGAGACAGCGATGGATGCCGAGCCCGAACGCTGCGTGGCGGTTCTCCTGCCGGTCGAGGATGACCTCGTCGGCACGATCGAAGAACGCCGGGTCGCGGTTCGCTGCGGGGAACGGCAGCAGCACCCACTCGTCCGCCTTCATCGGGCAGCCGTGGAAGTCGACGTCTTCGGCGACGAGGCGCGCCATCGTGACCGGCGCGTAGGCGCGCAGCAGCTCCTCGATCGCGAACGTCCACACGTCGTCGTCCTCGGCGAGGCGCCGGCGATCGTCCGGGTGCTGGGCGAGATGCCAGATGGAAGACCCGATGGCGCTCCACGTGGTGTCGATGCCCGCAATGAGCAGCAGCACGATGGAACCGCGAACGTGCTCGAGGCTCAGCGGGTTGCCGTCGATCTCGACCTTCATGAGGTAACTGGTGAGGTCGTCGCGCGGGTTGCGCTCGTGGTCGAGCACCTGCGCGTCGATGTACGTGTCGAGCCGTTCGAACGACGCTTCTCGCTCGTCCAGCGGCAGGTTGACGCCTTCCAAGGTGTCGTGCACGAACTCGCGGAACAGGTCGTCGTCGCCGAGCGGGAACCCGAGCATCCGCGAGATCACGTTGACGGGGATGTGCTGCGCGTAGTCGAGTGCTGCGTCGACGACCGTCGTGCCCGGTTCGACGTCGCCCATGGCGTCGAGGCGCTGCCGGCACAGGATGCGGATCTCGTCCTCCCACGGCTCGATCTGCTTCGGCGCGAACGGCGGCAGCAGGAGCCGGCGGGCGATCTGATGGAACGGCGGATCGCTGGTGATGGGCGGCGCAGGGCCGACTGGCGCGGGGATGTCCGGCCGGGCGAGCGACGCCACGACACCGCGGCTCGAGAAGCGATCGGTGTCGTAGGCGACCTCGCGCACGAGATCGTGGGTCGTCGGCAGCCAGGCGCCGCCGTAGCGCTCGGTGTGGGCGATCGGGCACTCGTCGCGAAGCCCGTCCCACACGGCGTGGACGTTGCGGTTGTACGCCGGGTCGGCGTGGTCGAAGTCTCGTGTCCAGTCGGCCACAGGTCCGTACCGCTCTGCGTGCGAGCGCTCGTCGGGCTCGACTGTCTGCTCACTCATCGCCGTCCTCCAACGTGATCGCGTACTCGGGACAGTTGGCGACGGCCAACCGAGCCTTGTCGGCAAGGTCGTCGGTGACGGTCCCGTCGCCGATGACGACCGCCTGCCCGAAGTCGTCGACGTCGAAGAGCTCGGGTGCGAGGGAGTAGCAGCGGTTGTGCCCCTCGCACTTGTCCTGATCGACGGTCACTCGCATCTCGCCGATGGTACGTGAACGCCCTTCGCGAGGCGTCAGCGGATACGCCGCGTCGACCGAGTCGAGCGCACCGACCACGCCCGGCAAGACTGGTCGCATGGGCGCGCGGATCTGGACTTCGATCGACCTCGGTCCGGTCACCGTGCCCAACCGTCTCGTCTTCTCCGCCCATCTCACGAACTATGCCCTCGCCGGTCTGCCGACCGAGCAGCATGCCGCGTACTATGCCGAACGCGCAGCGGGCGGCACCGGGCTGATCATTACGGAGGAGCACTCAACCCATCCGACGGACTGGCCGTACGAGAAGCTGATCCACGGCTTCCACCGCGACGTCATCCCCGGCTATCGGCGCATCACCGAGGCGGTGCACCGCCACCGCGTTCCGATCTTCGCCCAGCTCAACCACAACGGCGGTCAGGCCTCGTCGATGTACTCGCGGCTCCCCGTGTGGGCGCCGTCGCCCGTCGCCGACCCGCTGTTCCGCGAGGTGCCGAAGGCCGTCACGCATGCGGAGATCGACGAGATCGTGCGGGGCTACGCCACGGTCGCCGAGCACTGCGCCGAGGGCGGGTTCGACGGTATCGAGCTGCAGTGCTCGCACTCGTCGATCGTGCGTGGGTTCCTGTCGCCCGCCACGAATCATCGCACCGACGCCTACGGCGGCCCGATCGAACAACGCGCCCGGCTCCTGACCGAGATCGTCGGCGCTGTCCGACACGTGATCGGCGATCGGCTCGCGCTCGGCGTGCGCATCTGCGGCGACGAGCTGATCGAGGGCGGCACCACCATCGACGACGCCGTCGACATCGCCCGCATCGTCGAGGCGACCGGTCAGGTCGACTACATCAACACCTCCATCGGCGTGGCGACGGCGAGCCTGTTCATGATCGAGGCGAGCATGCACATCCCGCCCGGCTACGCGATGTTCATCCCGTCGGCGATCCGCGACGTCGTCGACCTGCCCGTGGTCGGTGTCGGCAGGTTCAAGGACCCGCTGCAGGCCGAACGCGCGCTGGAGGACGGGCTGTGCGACCTCGTCGGTGTCGTGCGAGGACAGATCGCCGACGCCCAGTTCGCCGCCAAGTCCCGTGCCGGCGCCGTCGACGAGATCCGTCTCTGCCTGTCGTGCAACCAGGAGTGCGTCGGCAGGATGGGCCTCAACCGCTGGCTCGGCTGCATCGAGAACCCGAGGACTGGCAAGGAGGCGGCTCACCAACGCGCCGAGCGGCTCCACCGCCGTCCCCGTCGGCAGGATGTCGCGCACTCAGGTGACGTCCTCGTCGTCGGCGCGGGTCCGGCGGGTCTGCAAGCCGCGATCGCGGCCCGCCGAGCGGGACGTGTCGTGCGTGTCGTGGAGCGCGAGCAGGCGCCGGGCGGGCTCTTGAGACTGGCGGCGACGGTGCCCAACCGGGCGGAGCTCGGCGACCTCGTCCGCAACCAGCTCGCCGAGTGCCGGCGCCTCGGGATCGCGGTCGAGTGCGGCGTCGCCGTCGACGCGGCACTCGTCGACCAGCTCGATCCCGCCGATGTCGTGGTCGCAACCGGATCCACACCGCAGCGGCCGTGGTGGATCGCCGAGGGCGTGCACAACGTGTGCGACGTGCGCGACGTGCTGGACGGCAGCGCCGACCCGAGTGGCGACATCACCGTGATCGACGAGATCGGTTTCCACCACGCCACGTCGGTGGCAGAGCTGCTCGCCGACCGCGGTCACTCGGTCGACATCGTGACCAACTCGATGGTGGTCGGCCAGGACCTCGGCATCACGCTCGACATGGAGATGTGGTGGATCCGAGCGGGACGAAAGGGCATCGGGCAGCTCACCGACCTCGTGCCGATGGGCTTCGACGGCGCGCAACTGACCCTGCTGCACCATCCCACCGGCACCGACGTCGTGCGGTCACCCGACTGGGTGGTGCTCGCCGTGCCACCGCGCGCCGCAGATTCGCTGTACCACGAACTCGTCGCCACGGGGCGTCTCGCGCGGCGCATCGGCGATTGTCTCGCCCCTCGGAGGGCCCACAGCGCGGTCATCGACGGCGAGCGGATCGGGGTGTCACTGGGCATCAACGCTTCTCGTGCAGGGGGCTGCTGGGATACAGTGGACAATCGTGCGGGTTCACTTATTTGAGAGACTTACTAAATTACAGGAGTGATAATAATGCATATTGGTACGTTCGTCGGGCGCGGACGATCGGTCGCCGATCATCGAGGTCGCTCATGGTGATCAAGCAGTCACCCATCGAG
>JACDGA010000298.1 GCA_013815505.1 Acidimicrobiia bacterium | reverse complement strand
CGCGCAGGATGACGACCGAACACGTCGACGTCATCGTCGTCGGAGCCGGCATCTCGGGCATCGGAGCCGGCTACCACCTCCAGACGATGTGTCCCGACCGCACGTTCATCATCCTCGAGGGCCGTGATGACATCGGTGGCACGTGGGACCTGTTCCGCTATCCCGGCGTGCGCTCCGACAGCGACATGCACACACTGGGCTACCGCTTCAAGCCGTGGACGGCGTCGAAGGCGATCGCCGACGGGCCGTCGATCATGTCGTACCTGCGCGAGACGGTCGCCGAGAACGGCCTCGACCGCCACATCCGCTTCGGCCACCAGGTCGCTCGGGCGGAGTGGTCGACGCAGGACGCAACGTGGACCGTCGACGCCACGCGCACCGATGGCACCCCGGTCACGCTGACGTGCAACTACCTGTTCATGTGCTCGGGCTACTACTCGTACCGCGAGGGTTACACGCCTGAGTTCCCGGGTCGCGAGCGCTTCGGCGGGACGATCGTGCATCCCCAGCACTGGCCGGACGACCTCGACTTCAACGGAAAGCGGGTCGTCGTCATCGGCTCTGGCGCCACTGCGATGACGCTCGTGCCGGCGATGGCCGACACTGCGGGGCACGTGACGATGCTGCAGCGCTCGCCCACGTACGTCGCGTCGCGCCCCGACGAAGACGTCATCGCCAACACGCTGCGCAAGATCCTCCCCGACCCACTCGCCTACCGGATCACACGCCGCAAGAACGTCACCCTCCAGCAGTTCTTCTACGGCCGCACCCGCACCCAGCCGGACAAGGTCAAAGCGAAGCTGTTGTCGCTCGTGCGCAAGCAGCTCGGTCCCGACTACGACGTCGACACGCACTTCACCCCTCGCTACAACCCTTGGGACCAGCGCCTCTGCCTGATCCCCAACGCCGACCTGTTCACGGCCATCCGCGAAAACAGGGTCTCGGTCGTCACCGACGAGATCGAGTCGTTCACCGAGCGCGGCATCGCACTCCGCTCGGGCGCCGAACTCGAGGCCGACATCGTCGTCACCGCAACCGGACTCCAGCTCGTCACGCTCGGTGAGGCCAACTTCCTCGTCGACGGCGAGCCCGTCGACTTCTCGACGACATGGACGTACAAGGGGTTCGCCTACTCCGACGTTCCCAACCTGGCGTCGTCGTTCGGCTACATCAACGCCTCGTGGACGCTGCGCGCCGACCTCACGTGCGAGTACGTGTGCCGCCTTCTCAACCACATGCGGACGACCGGCACCGCGCAGTGCACGCCTCTCCTGCGCACGTCCGACACCGACATGCCCGAGCGCCCCTGGATCGACGGCTTCTCGTCGGGCTACGTCCAGCGCGTCCTGCACCTCTTGCCGAAGCAGGGCGATCGTGCACCGTGGATCAACCCGCAGCACTACGGCAGGGACAAGAAGATGTTCCGCAACGGCGCCATCGACGACGGCGTGATGCGCCTCACCCGGCGCTCGGAGCCCGCGCTCACCCGGTCCGCCGCCGCCACCGTCGACTGACGAGCGGCCGCCAGCGGGCTCACGTCACGTCGCACGTGTGCCGGCGATGTCGGTGACCGACGACGGTGGCACGATCCCGGACACGAGATCGTCCGCCGGCTCGGGATCACCCCACGAGGAGATCAGCGGCACGGCGCCGCCCCAGTGCGGTCCGTCGAGATCCTCCGGTTCGTCGACGGGTCCACCCGCGCGCACCTTGACTGACGCCTCGGCGAGCGGGACGGCGAGCACCATCGTCTTGCGGATCTCCGCATCGGTAGGTGGGCGGGCGTGCTCCCACGTCGAGATCACGTGATCGCTGATGAGGCGTAGCGCCGCCATGTGCTCGTCGGCAGCGGTGACGCGGCGCGCCGCACCGCGCACGACCACCGATCGGTAGCGCATCGAGTTGTGGAACGGTGACCGCCCCACGATGAGCCCGTCGAGCACCGTCACGGTGACGCACACCTGCTCGCCCTCCGCTGCGCGCAGCGCGGCATTGCCGACGGCGCCATGGACGTAGAGCACGTCGTCGTCGCGCCCGTACCCCATCGGGATGACGACGGGCCCCTCCGGAGTGACGACACCGACGTGTGCCACCACTCCGGCGTCGAGCACGACGTGCACCGAGTCGCGGTCGTACGAGCCGAGATGGGCGCCGCGGCGCAAGCGGATGCGCTCGCTGGCTGGGGTGGCGTCGCCGGCGTCGGTCATCTGCCCATCTTGGACGACTCGCCCGCCGCGGACCGCGTCGATTCATGGGAACCGATCGGGTCGACGCGATGTAAGAAGGACATGCAACGACCTCGCACGCTCCTCGCTCGCGGTCGAGCGAATGCTCGAGATCGCCCGCGACGTGTGACCACGCAGGGTCAGCGGGCGTGCTCGTGGCCGATCGCGGCCGCTCCTACGATGCCGGCGGTGTTGAACATCTTGGCGACGGCGATCTCGGTGTCGATCGACAGGTGCGGCAGCCACTTCTCGGCGCGCTTCGACGCGCCACCGCCCACCACGATCAGGTCCGGTGAGACCAGCGCGATGACGTGATCGAGGTAGCGGTCGACACGTCCCGCCCACTCCTCCCACGACAGGTCGTCGCGGTCGCGCGCCACGGCAGCGGCCCTCGATTCGGCATCGACACCGTCGAGCTCCAGATGACCGAGCTCGGTGTTGGGCACGAGCGTGCCGTCGACGAACAGGCCCGAGCCGATCCCGGTGCCGAACGTCAGCATCAACACGACGCCCTTGCGCCCGGCGGCGACGCCGTAGCGAAGCTCCGCGACCCCTGCCGCGTCGGCGTCGTTAATGACGTGCACGGGTTGCCCCGACGCCTTCGTGAACAGCGCGTCGGCATCGGTGCCGATCCACGACGAGTCGATGTTGGCGGCGCTCTCGGCGACACCTCTGCGGACCACGGCGGGAAAGGCGACGCCGATCGGACGCTTCCACTTGAAGTGTGCAACGAGATCGGCGACGACCTTCGCCATCGCCTCGGGAGTCGCCGGCTTGGGTGTGTCGACGCGCAGCCGCTCCTCGACCAGCTCCCCGGTGCGCAGATCGACGGGTGCCGCCTTCATCCCGCTGCCACCGATGTCGATGCCGAATCCGATCTCCGACTTCTTCTGCTTGCTGCTGTTCGACACGGCTCCCGACAGTAACGCTGGCCGCACACGCGCCATGTGACAGGTGACCGATCGCTCGACACCGAGCACGGGATCCACGTCACGAAAGGCACGCTCCAATGTTCAACCGCCTCCTCGCCACATCCGCCACCGCGTTCGCGCTGCTCGCCGCCGGTGGTCGAGGAGCCTGCACCGACGTGCATCCTCTTCCTCTGTCTCTGAGGTCAGG
>JACDGA010000297.1 GCA_013815505.1 Acidimicrobiia bacterium | reverse complement strand
GCGTGCCCGACTCCATCACGATCACCGACGACCGGACCGGCAAGACCGTGACGGTCCCGATTGAAGGCGGCGTGTTCCCGTCGTCCGCGCTGCGCGAGCTCGATCCGTCGCTGTTCCTCTACGACCCCGCCTATCTCTCCACGGCGGCGTGCAAGTCGTCGATCACCTACCTCGACGGCGACAACGGCATCCTGCGGTATCGCGGCTACCCGATCGAGCAACTCGCCGAGCACTCCACGTACCTCGAGGTCGCCTACCTGCTGATCAACGGCGAGCTGCCCACCGAAACCGAGCTCGACAGCTGGGTGTTCGACATCACGCACCACACGTTCATCCACGAGAACATGCGCAAGCGGTTCGTCGACGGGTTCCACTACGACGCCCATCCGATGGGGATGTTCGTGTCCGCCGTCGCGGCGCTCGGCACGTTCTACGACGATGCGAAGGCGATCGACGACGACGACAGCCAGCACCGCAGCGTGCTGCGGCTCATCGCGAAGGCGCCCACGCTGGCGACGATGTGCTACCGGTTCTCGGTCGGCCTGCCGTTCTTCCTTCCCGAGAACAACCTCTCGTACCCCGCCAACTTCCTCAACATGATGTGGAAGATCGGCGAGTACGAGGTCGACCCTGTGCTCGAACGAGCGATGGACGTGCTGTTCATCCTCCACGCCGACCACGAGCAGAACTGTGGGACGACGGCGATGCGCGTGGTCGGATCGAGCCACGCCGACCCGTACTCCGCAGCGTCGGCGGCCGCCGCCGCGCTGTACGGACCCCGCCACGGCGGCGCCAACGAGCAGGTCGTGCGGATGCTCGCCGACATCGGCTCGGTCGACAACGTCGCCGCCTTCGTGAAGGACGTGAAGGCAGGCAACGGGCGGCTGATGGGCTTCGGGCACCGCGTCTACAAGAACTACGACCCGCGGGCGACGATCATCAAGCAGACTGCCTACGACGTGTTCGATGTGACGGGCCAGAACCCGCTGCTCGACATCGCGCTGAAGCTGGAGGAGACGGCGCTCGCCGACTCGTATTTTGTCGATCGCAAGCTGTATCCCAACGTCGACTTCTACTCCGGGCTGATCTACCAGGCGATGAACTTCCCGGTGGACATGTTCACCGTGCTGTTCGCGATCCCACGCATGTCGGGTTGGCTGGCGCACTGGCTCGAACTGCTCGACGACGAGGAACAGAAGATCTCCCGCCCTCGCCAGTGGTACACCGGCGTCGACGAGCGCGAGTACGTGAAGCCGAGCGACCGCGGCTGACGACGCCGCGACGGCGACCACCACGTCCCACACGAACATCGTGAAGAACACACGCAGCCTGATCGGCCTCTTCCTCGCCGTCGGCGCCGCCGTGCTGATGTGGTGGACCCAGGGCGACGACGGCCGCGCCGATCCCGACGACACGATCGCGCCGGAGACGACCGTCACAACCAACCTTGCGACCACGCCGATTCCGTCGACCACGGAGGCGCCTGCCACCTCGTCGGACATCACCCTCGACACGGTCACCGTCACAGAGGTGACCGTCACAGAGGTCACCGTCACGGAACCGTCGGACGACACCGCCGTGACGCCGACGACGTTCGTCGACGACGGGATCGAGTCGATCGACGTCGACTCGCTGCCGTCGCAGGCGGGCGACACGCTCGAACTGATCGACACCGACGGACCGTTTCCCTACGACCAGGACGACGGCGTGTTCCAGAACCGCGAGGGGATTTTGCCGAGCCGGTATGACGGGTACTACCGCGAGTACTCGGTGGAGACGCCTGGATCCGACGACCGCGGTGCACGTCGCATCGTCACGGGCGCCGACGGGGAGATCTACTACACAGAGGATCACTACGAGTCGTTCTGGAGGGTCGTCACATGACCGCACACCGCTGGGGGCTGCGCCCCCAGACCCCATCGTCGTCCGGCTCCCTGGCGGTCGCTCGTACGACCGCTCATTCGCTCCGCTCATGACCGTGCTGCGCGAAGTGTTGGACGGTCGGGCGGAGCCGGCGATCTATCAAGTCCCTGCGGACACCGACGTCGACGAGATCGCCGAGTCGGCGTCGTCGGCCGGTTGGCAGTTCGTGCGGATCGACGGCGCGCAGGCGACGGACAAGGCGGCCGTGATGCGGGCGATGGAGTCGAGCTTCGGGTTCCCCGAGTGGTTCGGGCGCAACCTCGACGCACTCGCAGACTCGCTCACCGATGTTCGTCACGAGCACGGCACGGTCGTGCTGTGGGATCGCGCCGACGTGTTCGCCGGCGCCGATCCTCGCCAGTACAACGCCGTGCTGAGCGTGCTGCTGAGCAGGTCGCGCTCCCCTGTCGGCGGACCGTTCCTGACGCTGCTGCGCGAGGCCGGCGAGCAGTCCGATCCGTCCAGCCCTTCCAGCCCTTCCGAATCGTCCGACCATGGCCCCGAATCAGGAGATCACGATCATCATGGGTGACCCCACCGCCGTCATCGGCCGCCGCATCCTGGCCTACATCTTGGATTCCCTCATCGTCGGCGCCGTGGCGTTCATCATGTTCGCCACCCAGGCCGAGTTCATCGAGGACGCACCGGTCGGGATCTGCGACCAGATCGAGGCGCAGGTGACCGTGTGTGCCCAGTCGAATGACCAGGCGTGGTTCATCGAGGAGGGCAGCACGGTCGCAGCCGTCGTCGGCGTGTCGGTCGGTGCTGCGATCCTCTACCTCGTGATCCTCCAGGGCATCACCGGGGCGACGCTCGGCAAGCTCGTGGCCGGCATCCGCGTCGTCAAGGCCGACGGCGCCCCGCCTGGCATCGGGCGGGCATTCGTGCGGTGGGTCCTGCTGGTGGTTGTCGACTGGTTCCCGTACCTGCTGCCGATCGTCGGGTTCGTCACCTCGCTCGCCACGAGGGGACACCAGCGCGTCGGCGACCTCGTTGCCAAGACCTATGTCGTGCGTCAGGACGCCGCAGGACGACCGCTGTCGGGCTCGGGCGCGTCACGAATCCCCGATCCGGCATGGCCGTCGACGCCCGGCACGCCAGGCGGTTCGTCCTTCCCGCCCTCGATGGTTCCGCCTGCACCCCCCTCACCAGGATCGTGGACGCCCCCGCCACCCCCACCGCCGCCCGGCTGAGGTCTCGAGTTCGTTCTGGGGGCTACGTGCCCCCAGACCCCCTCACCGCCCGGCCTGCTGGCGCTCGCTCGGTCGGACGGCTTACGCCGACGACATCTTTTCTTGCAGGCGACGGTCGAGCGCAGCGAGGAAGTCCTCGGTGTCGAGGAACGGGGCATTGCGGTCGATGAGGATCGCCAGGTCCTTCGTCATCTCGCCACCCTCGACGGCCTCGATGCAGACCTGCTCGAGCG
>JACDGA010000058.1 GCA_013815505.1 Acidimicrobiia bacterium | reverse complement strand
CCCTCGACGAGCCCGAGGAGGCGCAAGCCTGACGTCAGCCCGTCACTGGCGCTCGATGCGCGCCAGGTATCGCTGCACGGTCACGACGGCGAGCAGGATCGACCCACTGACCACGGCCTGCCAGCTCGAGTCCAGCGAGCCGACCTGGTTGATCACGTTCTTGATCACCTGCAGCAGCAGCACCCCGACGACGGTGCCGAGCACCGTGCCGGATCCCCCTGTCAGCAGTGTGCCGCCCAGCACGACGGCGGCGATCACCTCGAGCTCGGTGCCGACCCCCAGGATCGTGACACCCGACGACGTGTACGAGGCGATCATCATGCCGCCCACACCCGCCAGCAGGCCGGACATCGCGTAGGTGACGACCTTGGTGCGCACCACGGGCAGGCCCATCAGCGCCGCGGCGTCCTCCTGACCGCCGATCGCCAGCACCGTCGAGCCGTACGACGTCCGATGCAGCACCACGCCACCGACGGCGAACAGGGCCACCACGATCCACACCGCGTACCCGACGCCGAGCAACTCGCCCTGGGCGAACTCCCGGAAGGCGGATCCCGTCGGCACCTTGTACGTCGTGGACCCCTCGTCGGTGATCGCCAACACCATCCCTCGGGCGAACAGTAACCCGGCGAGCGTGACGATGAACGGTGGCAGCCCACCCCTGGCGATGATCAGCCCCTGAGCCAGGCCGATCACCGAGCAGACGACGATCGGCAGCAGCACTGCCAGCCATGTGCCGTGTTGGGAGCCCCACGCAGCGAGGACGCCACCGAGTGCGAACACCGATCCGACCGACAGGTCGATTCCCCCCGAGAGGATGACGAAGGTCATCCCCAGCGCGACGAACCCGAGGAACGACGCCTGCTCGGCGATGCTGGTCACGTTTCTCGTGGTGGCGAAGCGATCGAATCCGAACTTCGCCGACACCACCACGATGACGAGGATCACCAGGGCGCCCTGCCGCTGCAACACCCTCGCCGCCCTGGCTCCAGTTGTCGGGCGTGACACCGCGGGGTGCGTCGGCTCGGAGAGCTCCACGGCGGTCATCGGTTCGCCCTGCGGACACCGAGCTGGACGTACACGGCGGCCACGACGATCACGGCCTGCACCATCTGCGCCGTGGAGTCGGGGATGTCGTGGGCGATCAGCGTGGCGCCGATGATCTGGATCAGAAGCGCTCCGGCGATGGTGCCGACGATCCGCACCTGACCGCCCGACAGCGGCGTACCGCCGACGACGACAGCGGTGATCGCGGCGAGCTCCATCAGCAGGCCGATCTTGGTGGGGTCGCTCGCCCTGGACCGTGCCGCCAGCAGCACCCCGGCGAGGGCAGCGAGCACGCCGCTGACCACGTACGTGGTGGCAAGCACCCGCTTCACCGGGAGCCCTGCGAGCTCGGCGGCCCGCTTGTTGCCGCCGATGGCGACGAGTTGGCGTCCGTAGGTGCTGTGACGCACGACGCCCCACACCACCAGCGAGACTGCGCCGGCGATCACGACGACGTACGGCACACCGGCCACCGAGTCCGTGCCGAGCGAAACGATCGCAGGGTCTCGGATGCTCTTGATCTCGCCACCGAGCAGGTTGGCCACCCCGCGACCAGCGACCATGATGCCGAGCGTGGCGACGATCGGTTGCACGCCGACGCCGGCGACCAGCAGCCCGGCGAAACTGCCCGTCACGACGCCGGCGAAGAGGGCGAGACCGATCGCGCCAGGCGCGCCGTACCCGATGTACAGCGGGATGATCGCAGCCGCCAGGGCGATGGTCGCTCCGACTGACAGGTCGATTCCCTCGGTACCGATCACGAGCGCCATGCCGAGGGCGACGATCAGTACCGGCGCCACCTGCACCAGCTGCAGCCGCAGCGTGTTGGAGCTGACGAAGTTGTCGGTGATCACCACATTCACGCCGATCAACAGCGCCAGCGTCGCGTAGACGCCGTTGCGTCGCAGCCAATCGGCGTCGACCATTCTGCGGAAGTATCCGCTCGGCTGATCGGTTTGTTCCGGTGGCCCGAACTTCTCGTCGATCGCCTCCAGCGTCGGGACTCGCGCCGGACCGGCGTCAGCCATCGGCGTGTTCCTGCGCCAGGGCGTCGGCTGTGTCGATGTCGCCGGCGAGTGCCGCCAGCAGCTCGGAACTGCTCAACGTTGCACCGTCGAGCTCGCCCTCGACATGGCCGTCTCGCAGCACGACGATCCGGTCGGCGCCCTCCACCAGTTCCTCCATCTCGCTGGAGATCAACACCACGCCGAGTCCCTGCTCGGCCAGCTCGTCGATCAGCGCCTGGACCTCGCTCTTGGCGCCCACGTCGATACCGCGCGTTGGCTCGTCGAGCAGCAGCACCGTTGGCTCTGTGCACAGCCATCTCGCCAGCAACACCTTCTGCTGGTTGCCGCCAGACAGCTCGCGCACCTTCTGGCGAGGGCTGGACACCTTGATCTGCAATCGCCTGACGAACGTCTCCACCAGCCGGTCGATCGCCGATTCGGAGACGAAACCGGCCCGCGAGCAGCGGCTCAGCACGGCGAGTGCGATGTTGTCGCGCACCGACAGGTCGGAGATGATGCCCTCCGCCTTGCGGTCCTCTGAGAGCATCGCCACACTCGCCCGCAGGGCGCCCCGCACCGAGTTGGGCTTGATCCGCCGGCCGGCGACCTCGACGCTGCCCGACTGGCTGTGCAGCGCGCCGTACACGGCCTTGACCGTTTCGCTGCGTCCCGAGCCGAGCAGTCCGGCGAGCCCGACGACCTCGCCCGGTCGCACGTCGAAGCTCACCCCGTGCAGGCGGTTGCGGACCTCGACGTCCGAGACCGACAGCACCGGCTCTCGCCCTTGGAGGTGTGAGTCGCCGAATTCGGTGGCGCCGTGCTCGACGACCTCGTCGACGTCGCGCCCGAGCATCATTGACACCAGCGTCAGCCGGTCGAGGTCGGCCATCGCACCGCTGTGCACGTTGCGCCCGTCGCGAAGGATGGTGACCGAGTCGCAGAGCTGCCAGAGCTCGTCGAGCCGGTGCGACACGAAGACCAGCCCGACCCCTTCGTCGCGCAGGTTGCGGGCAACCTTGAACAGGGTCGCCACCTCCCTGGCCTCGAGCGACGAGGTCGGTTCGTCCATGATGACGACGCGACTCTCAACGGAGACCGCGCGGGCGAGCGCGACCATCTGCTGGGCGCCAAGGCCCAGCCGTCCGAGTTCCTCGGTGACATCGAGGTCGATGGCGAATCGTGCGGTGATGGCGCGTGCCCGGTCGTTCATCTCGTCGACGTCCACGAGGCCGAGGCGCCCGCGAGGCTCGCGCCCGAGGAAGATGTTGCGGGCCACCGACAGCAGCGGGACCAGGTTGACCTCCTGGTAGACGGTGGAGATCCCGACATGCTGGGCGTCGAGGGGGCGGCAGAACGTGACGGGTTCGCCCTCGAAGTAGATCTCACCGGCATCGGGCGGGTACACGCCGGTCAACACCTTGACCAGCGTCGACTTGCCTGCGCCGTTCTCGCCGACCAAGGCGCGGATCTCACCGGCGGCGAGCGAGAAGTCGACGTCGCGGACGGCACGGACGCCACCGAAGGACTTGTCCACCCCGACGGTCTCGAGCAGGGACGTTGCACTGTTTGCCGGGCGGTCGATGGCGTCGGCGCCGCCCGGCATTCAGAAGGCCTTGTCGAGGTTCTCTTGCGCGTTCTCGCTGTTGTACTCGTCGTCTTCGATGATGACGTCCTCGGGGATCGCCTCACCATCGTAGAACTTCTGGGCGGTCTCGAAGGCGAGCGGACCGAACCGTGGGTTCGACTCGATCACGGCGTTGATCTGCCCGTCGACGATCGCCTGCACGGCGTTGCGGGTCCCGTCGATCGACACGATCTTGATGTCGTCACCGGGCGCCTTTCCGGCAGCCTCGACGGCGGTCACGGCACCGAGGCCCATTTCGTCGTTGTGGGCGTAGATCGCCGTGATCTCAGAGTTCGACTGCAGCAGTTGCTCGGTCACGGTCTGCCCCTCGTCACGGGCGAAGTTGGCGGTCTGCTCCGCCACGATCTCGAGCCCCGGGTACCTCTCCTCCACCTGGTCCTTGAACCCGGCGTTGCGGTTGTCGGTGACGTTGTTACCCGACGAGCCGAGCAGGATGGCGACCTGGCCCTCCCCGCCCGTGGCCTCGTTCATGGCGTCGGCGGCGCGCTGGCCCTGCTGGTAGAAGTCCGAGCCGAGGAAGGCGATGTAATCCGAGCACGGCTCGTTCGTGACCTTGCGGTCGATCGTGAGCACCGGCACGCCGGCTTCCTTGGCCGCTGCCAACGCCGGGTCGAGGCCGTCTGAGTTCACCGGTGCCACGATCAGGAACTGGGCACCCTGGTTGAGCATGTCCTGGATGTCCGAGATCTGCTTCGGGAGCTCGTTGTTGGCGTTGGTGACGAGCAGCTCCTTGACGCCCACCTGTTCTGCCGCCTCGCGGATCGACTTGGTCTCCGCTGCGCGGAAGGCGGCGGTGTCGGGTTCGGACTGTGAGAAGCCCACCACCGCATCGGTCAGATCGAGCGGTTCTGCGCCGTACTGCTCGAGCGTGCACCCCTCGCCCTTGGACGTGACGTCCGTGCGCACCACCTGCTCGTCGTCGCCGCCTTCTGTTCCGGTGGCGCCGGACGCATCGCTGGGCGAGGACTCGTCGTCACCCGAATCGGTGCATCCGGCGGCGGCCAGGCTGACGAGGCCGGCAGCGGCGAGCAAGCGCCACCTGTATTGGATCGTACGTTGCATCGGGGTCTCCCTTGACGTGGTGGGCCGTCAGGTTGAACGGCCGGTAAAACATTTTGTACCAATGAGCAAACACTGTTGAACATCCTTGCGCAAGAACTGATGAGCGAACTCACACGGAGCTATGCCGCTCGTGTCGGCGGTGGCAAGTCGCTGACTTCGGGCCCAAGTACAGCGCACGTTCACACGGTTGTCAACATCTTTGAACAAATAGCTACGCAAATTGTCACGACTGAACGAGAGCGGTCAGAGTGCCGGTGTGCGTGCCGCTGTGCTTCACTGTGCGAGTCGGGCTCGATGTTCGACAAACGGGACGGGAGGACAGCAGCCAGTGTTGGCAGCGGAGCGTCAGGACCACATCTTGCGTGAGGTGGAGCGCCGCGGCGCGATCCGGGTCATCGAGCTCTCGCAGTTGCTGAACGTCTCCGACATGACCATCCGGCGCGATCTGGACCTGCTCGACTCCCAGCGCCGGCTCGACAAGGTGCACGGGGGGGCCACGATCCGTCGGGCGCCGAGCACCGACGAGCCCGGGTTCGAGGCCAAGGGGCAGCGGCAGGTCGACGAGAAGGTGGCGATCGCCGAAGCGGCGGCGTCGCTGGTCACGCCCGGGTCGGCGATCGGTCTCTCCGCAGGCACGACCACGTGGACGCTGGCCAAGCGGCTGCATGACATCCCCGGCCTCACCGTTGTCACCAACTCGATCCGTATCGCCGACGTGCTGCACGCCGGAGGGTCGTCGGCGCCGAACGTCGTGCTCACGGGCGGCGTCAGGACACCGTCAGAAGCCCTTGTCGGTCCCGTCGCCGTTGCCTCGCTCGAGCTGCTGCACCTTGACGTGCTGTTCCTCGGCGTTCACGGCATGGATCCGCGCGCCGGGTTCACCACACCGAACCTGCTCGAGGCCGACACGGACCGGGCGCTCGTGGCGGCCTCCCGGCGCCTGGTCGTGCTCGCCGACCACACGAAGTGGGGCACGATCGGGATCAGCACCATCGCCCCGCTCGATCGTGCTGACGTCGTGATCACCGACAACGGCCTGCCGGCTGAGGCGCTGGAGAGCTTGCGGGAGATCGTCGACGATGTGCGAGTGGCGGCGAGACGACCGTCGTGATTGCAGATTTATGTGTGAATGTGTTTATTTCTGGCTGAACGTGCGAGTAATGTTCGCGCATTCGCCGCCGGTCGTCTGAGACAGGGGCGTCCGCCATCCAGACACGCCGAGGCGACCAGATGAAGCGCACGAGTTCGACGCTCGCAGACGGGCGAGAGATCCTGTACTACGACCTCGACGACGGGGCGGTGCGCGAGCTGGTTGACCCGAGACGGCTCCCGCCGGTGAGCACGGCGCCCCAGCTCCGGCGCGACCCGTTCTTGGACGAGTGGGTGATGATCGCCTCGCACCGCCAGGCGCGGACGTTCCTTCCGCCAACCGACGAGTGCCCGCTGTGCCCGTCGACGCCCACTCGCCACACCGAGATCCCGGCGTCGGATTACGACGTGGCGATCTTCGAGAACCGATTCCCCAGCCTGTCCACCCGTGCCACCACCGTCGGGCTCACCGATCCTCTGCCGATGGTCCCGATGGAGGCGGGCTTCGGCCGATGCGAGGTGGTGTGCTTCACCAGCGACCACACGTCGCGATTCGCCGACCTGCCCGCCGCCCACGCCCGGCTGGTGGTCGATGCCTGGGCGGATCGAACCGCCGAACTGTCAGCGATCCCTGGCATTGCCCAGGTGTTCTGTTTCGAGAGCCGCGGCGAGGAGATCGGGGTGACGCTGAGCCACCCGCACGGCCAGATCTACGCCTACCCGTTTGTGACGCCGCGGACGTCGAGGATGCTGGAGGTCGCAAGGGCCTACCGGACGCGCGCCGGGTCGGACGTGTTCGCCGACCTGCTCGCCGCCGAGCGGCGAGCAGGCGAGCGCGTGGTGGCAGACAACGATCACTGGACGGCGTTCGTGCCGGCGGCGGCGCGTTGGCCGGTGGAGGTGCACCTGTTCCCGCACCGGCGGGTTGGCTCCATCCCCGAGCTCACCGACGGCGAGCGTGACGACTTCGTCTCGCTGTACCTCGATGTGCTCGGCCGCTTCGACCGGCTGTTCGACGCCCCGTTGCCCTACATCTCGGCGTGGCACCAGGCTCCCGTCGACGACGCCGAGCAGCTGGCACACCTGCACCTGCAGCTGTTCTCGGTGCGGCGAGCCGCCGACAAGCTCAAGTACCTCGCAGGATCTGAGTCGGGGATGGGCGCCTTCATCACCGACCTGCTGCCCGAGGACGTCGCCGGATGGCTCCGCGATCGCTGACGGCTCGACGGGCGACGTGGTCGGCGCCGGGACGGGTCAACCTCATCGGTGAGCACACCGACTACAACGATGGCTTGGCGCTGCCGTTCGCCATCCCGATGTGTACGACGGTGCATGGCGTGGCGCGCGACGACGCGATCGTGCGGGTGTCGTCCACCGGCAGGGATCCGATCGAATTCGGAACGTCGACGACACCCGGCGAGGTCTTCGGCTGGGGCGCGTACGTCGCCGGCGTCGTGTGGGCGATGTCCACCGCTGGACACCGGGTGCCCGGTGCCGATCTCCAGATCACCAGCGAGGTGCCGGTGGGGGCCGGGCTGTCGTCGTCGGCAGCACTGGAGTGCGCCGTCACGCTCGCGCTCGCCGACCTCGCAGCGCTCGATCTCGCTGCCGGGGAGATCGTCACGATCGCCCGCCGCGCCGAGAACGACTTCGTCGGCGCGCCCACCGGAGCGCTCGACCAGACGGCCTCGATGTACGGCCGGGCGGGTCACGTGGTTTGCTTCGACGCCCGGGCGATGTCGTGTGAGGCGGTGCCGTGCGACCCCGAAGCCGAAGGTCTGATGCTGCTCGTGATCGACACGGGTGTCGGGCACCGACACGCGGGCGGCGAGTACGCGCAGCGACGCGCCGGCTGCGCCGACGCCGCCGCCCAGCTCGGCGTGCGGTCGCTGCGGGCGCTTGACGTCGAATCGCTCGACCGCCACCTCGCTCGACTCGACGTCCGGCACCGACCGCTGGTGAGGCACGTGGTCACCGAGAACGAACGGGTGCGGCGCACCGTTGAGCACCTCCGTGCCCGCCGACTGCGCGAGGTGGGCCCGCTGCTCACGGAGTCGCACGTCTCGCTGCGCGATGACTTCGCCGTGTCGATCCCCGAGCTCGACACCGCAGTGGACACGGCTCTCCACGCCGGGGCGCTCGGTGCGCGCCTGACCGGTGGCGGGTTCGGCGGCTCGGTGATCGCGCTGGTACCACGTGAGCGTATGGACGACGTGGTCCAAGGTGTCCGGGTCGAGTACGCCGACCGGGGCTTCGCCACGCCGTCGTTCATGCCCGTGGCGCCGTCGGCCGGTGCTGGGGCCACATCCGATCCGACCCGGCGATGAGCTGCGAAGCGGCGGCGTTCGAGATCGAACGCCAGGATTCGAGAGCGACGATCGGTAGAGTCGGCGCCGGGCTCCGTCGGTTCACCGATGCAGGTCGCGATCTGATCCTCCCCGCCCCCGGTCCGGCGGGGTTCCGCTACCACGGTGCGCTGCTGGCGCCGTGGCCCAACCGGATCGCCGGTGGCCGATACCGCTTCGGCGACCGATGGCACCAGCTTCCGATCAACGAGGTGGAGCGCAACAACGCCTTGCACGGCCTGGTGTGCTGGACTCGCTTCGATCTCGTTGCGCTAGCGCCGTCTTCGGTGACGCTCTCCCACGAGCTCGTTCCCCAGCCCGGGTATCCGTTCCGCCTGTCACTGACGGTGCGGTACGCGCTGACACCCGGCGGGCTCACGTGCGAGGTGGTGGCGTGCAACGAGGACGAGGTCAGCTTGCCCTACGGCGTCGCCTCGCACCCGTACCTGCGCGCCGGGTCGGGCGGCGTGAACGGGTGGCGGCTCCAACTACCCGCCGCGGCGTTCCTGACCGTTACCACCGACCGGCTGCTGCCCGTGGAGCCGGCGCCGGTCGCCGACGGACCGTTCGACTTCCGCGTTTCACATGCGATCGGGAACACGTTCATCGATCACGCGTTCACCGCATTGATCCCGGACGCCGATGGGCTCGTCCGCGTCCGGTTGCTGGACGACG
>JACDGA010000296.1 GCA_013815505.1 Acidimicrobiia bacterium | reverse complement strand
CTCAACACGTTCGCTTCCTGCACCGTCCGTTGCTGGATGATCCCGATCGTCGCGGCGTCGGCGAGTGCCTGCGCGACACGGACGTCAGCGGGCGCCAGCGCGTTGTGGGACTTGCCGAACAGGTTGAGCCCGCCGACGACCTCGCTTCGAAGTCGCATCGGCAAGGCATAGACCGAGGCGAACTCGCCGGCCATCCGCTCGCCGAACAGCGGCCACCGCCGACTGATCTCTTCCGTGCTGTCGGCGTGGACCTGTGTGCCGCCCTGGATCGCGTCGAGGCACGGTCCCTGCGAGTTCTGGAGCTGGAAGAGTTCGATCAGCCGGCCCTGCTCGTTCGACGCGGCGACGACGTGCAGCGCGCCGCGAGCGTCGCGCAGCAGCAGTCCGCTGGCGTCCACCGAGAACAGATCGACGCTGCGATGGCAGAGCCGATCGAGGAAGTCGATGAGGTCGAAGTCGGCGACCAGGGTGTCGGCAACCTCGACGAAGGTCTCGGCAAGCGAAGCTCGCTGATCCACGATGTGCTCCTCGTGTGACGGATGGGCGTGTGCCAGGGTCGCCGACCTGCGGGAGCCGACCGGCCCGATGCTAGCTTCGGTCGGCCTCGCCGTCGGTGCTGAAGCGAAGGCGTCGGGCCACGATGTCGGTGGCGACGTCGCGCGGTCGCCGCTCGCTGGCAAAGGCGTGGGCGCGCAGCCGGATGAGGGCCTCGTCGACGAGTACACCCAGCTGGACGCTGAGCATCCCGCTTGCCTGGTGGACCGTCCAGTCCTCTCCCATGTCGTCGAGCACGGATGTCGAACCCGACGGATGGGTCCGCGTGGGCGCCACGAGGAGGAGTCGGGTGAGCGCCTCGGCGATGCCGAAGGCACGCTCGACATCGGCAAGATCGCCCGATTCGCTGCGGTGGAGGGTCAGTGCGCCAAGGCTGACGCCGTCGGCGTGCAGCGGAAGTCCGAACACCGCACGGGCGCCGGCGGCGAGCGCCTCCGAGCCGTAGAGCGGCCAGCGCGATGAGTGCTCGAGGTCGGGCTCCGCGACGGCGCCGTGGTCGGCGACGGCGTCGGTGCCGGGCCCCTCGTTCGTCGTGCGCTCCAATTCTTCGAGGCGACGCGCGACGTCGTCTGATGCAGCGACGACACCGGTCTGTCCTGCGCCGTGGAGCGCAACGGCGGCGCCGGCCACATCGAGCGCGTCGGGGGCCTGATCACAGAGACGTCGGACCAGCTCGCCTGGATCGACGTCGTCGGTCACCGTGTGCTCGGCGAGCAGCTTGGCGAGCACGCCGTCGGCCATCAGCCGGCCGCTGCTACATCGGACATCGCGACGACACCTCCCAGGCTCCCTTTGGCGCTTGCACCGAGGGACCGGGGTGGCAAGTTGCGAATTGACTCGATCGAAACCGTACCACGATGTCGCCGACGCCGGGCTGGTGGTATGTTCGCGGTTCGATCGACTTGTCGCCCAGGACCCTCGGTACGCAAGCCACATGACGTGACCCCGGAGGTTCGCATGTCCGCATTGCCCGAGACCGAGGAATCCGTCGACACGCTTCCCGCGTTGTTCGACCTCCTGACCATCGCCTGCGACATTCACCCCACCGAGGCGCACGCACGGGTCACGATGCGCGGTGCGCTCGACGCATCCACTGCGTCAGCTGCGACTGCGGCGCTTGCCGACCTAGCGGCCTGCCGCTATGTCGAGATCGATGTCAGCGCGCTGTCGTTCTGCGATGCAGCGGGGCTCGGTTGCTTCGTGGGAGCGAGCCGCCAGTGCGTGTTGCATCCCCGAGCGGTCGTCCTCGTCGACCCGGCACCTGCGATGACGCGGTTGCTCGAGTTGACGAACCTCACCCGCCTGACGGATGACAGCGGGGTGTGATCGGCCGCGGTTTGCGGCTGTTCGACAACGGGTAGCGTCGTCGGAAGCGAGTGGTCTTGCACACTGTTCGCCCCGGCTCCAGTCACTCGGCCGACGATCTCCGACCGCCGGCGGAGGACGATGTGCCGAGGAGACAAGATGACGTCGACACTGGAGCGTACGGCTCCCCCTGCCGATGTGCCGGATGGCTCGGCAGTTGGAAGCAACGACGAGGACGCAGCCGTCGAGCAGCCGCCAAGCACGGTCGCCAAGGTGGCCACCGCGCTCATCGTCGGGGCGTTCACCGCCAACCGACCGTTGAAGCTCGTGCTCGTCACGCTCGGCTCGATGGCATACCAGGGCGCGCCGATCGGTTGGGTCGCCAACCACCGCGGTCACCACGTCCTCGCCGACACCGTGGCAGATCCGCATTCACCGCAGCATCACGGCAGTCGCCCGCTCGGCCGGGTGAGGGCTTGTGGCACGCACACGTCGGATGGTTGTTCACCTATCGCGGCGGCCACGATCGCCTCGCCGCCGACCTGCGCACCGATCCGGACATCGTTCGGATGAACGCGCTGTTCCCGATGTGGTGCGTCGTGTCGCTCGCGCTGCCGCTGGCGCTCCTACGGGGTCAATGGGACTCGTCGGCTCGCCTGATCCGTTGCTTCGAACGGCTCAGCTGGGCGACGGAGGTGCGGTGGCCGTCGAGCGACGACATTGGTCGCCGCACGAACACCCTGGCGGGCGCTGATGTCGGCTATCAGGGTGAGTCGACGTGAGGGGTCGGTGTCGGTTCGTGATCGGCCGAAGCAACGAGACGCACGATCTCCTCGGTCACGGCATCCGCGCGCTCGACGGGCAGCACGTGGCCGGCGCCAGGCACGACGACAAGGCGTGCATCGGGGATCGAGGTCGCGAGCAGCGACGATTCGGCCGCCGACACGGTCCGGTCGCTCTCGCCGGCGATGACGACGACAGGCACGCTGATCTCGCTCAGACGCCCGGAGAGATCGACGCCGAGCAACCGTCGTGTGAACCCACGACGATGCACAGAAGGGCTTGCGAACCCCACCTGGCGGACGCTGACCACATGGCTGCGGCGTGCGTTGCGCCCGAAGTTCCCGCTCGTCAGCACGACGCCGCGACGCGGATGACGACCGACGCGCTCGGTCACGGCCCACTCGAGCACGGCGACCCGCGCCCGCCACAGTGCACGGTCTGGCGGGCCGCGCGACACGCCGTTCAGCAGGACGAGCGCGCTGACACGGTCTGCCGTCACGTCGCCCCGACAGGCGGCCAGCCCGAGCGCCACGGCGCCGCCCATCGAGTGCCCGACGACGACGGCATCGCGCAGGTCGAGGTGCTCGAGCACGAACGCGACATCGTCGATCAAGTCGTGGAAGTCGAACTCGTCGGGGACCGCCGAGGAACGGCCGAAACCCCTGTGGTCCATCGCCACTACGCGACAACCCTGCGTCGCGAGCCTCCT
>JACDGA010000057.1 GCA_013815505.1 Acidimicrobiia bacterium | reverse complement strand
CGGGGATGCCGGCCATGCCCTCGGCACCCTGCGCGTTGCCCTTCGCCTCGGCGTAGACGGTGTCGCCTTCTTTGACGTAGGCGAGCCCATCGTCGAGGAGCGTGAACACGTCGGGAGCGATCTCCTCGCAGAGGCCGTCTCCGGTACACAGATCTTGATCGATCCAGACCTTCATGCCGGAAAGTTTACACGGCGCGTGACGTAGAAACGATCTTCACGGCGCACGAACGAGACCGGTCACCATCGCGGATCGTCGCAGTCGTGGCACTCCGGCTCGACCTGGAACGTGGCGTGAGTGATCGCGTACCGCTGCGAGACGAGCGAGCGGGCGGCGTCGAGCACACCGTGGCCGTCGGCGGCATCGACGGTGGTGAGGTGCGCCGACATCGCCTCCATGCCCGACGTGAGCGTCCAGACGTGCAGGTCGTGCACGTCGACGACGTCGGGCAGCTTGCCGAGGTCCAACTCGAGTCGCACGAGGTCGACGTCGGGCGGCGCCGACTGCACGAGCACACGCACAGCTCGGCTGCCGAGCCGCCACGTACGCGGCAGGATCCACAACCCGATGGCGGCGCCGACCACGGGGTCGACCCAGTACCACTCGGTGACGGCGATGACGATCGCGGCAACGATGACGCCGAGCGATCCGAGCGTGTCCGACACCACCTCCAGGTAGGCGCCCTCCACGTTGAGGCTCTCCTTCGAACCCTGGCGCAGCAGCAAGAAGGCGACGATGTTCACGGCAAGGCCGATGACGGCGACGATCAGCATCGGAGCGGAGTCAACCTCGGGCTCGGCGTCGAGACGTCGCACCGCCTCGACGAGCACGTAGATCGCGACGCCGAACAGCAGGAGCGCGTTGACGAACGCGGCAAGGATCTCGAGGCGATAGAGCCCGAAAGTGTGACGGCTCGCTGTCCCGGATGCCGCCCGCTCGTGCCGCACGGCGAGCGAGATCGCGGCGAGCGCCATGCCGATGCCGAGGACATCGGTGAGCATGTGCCCGGCGTCGGAGAGCAACGCCAGCGATCCCGTGGCGAAGCCGGCGACGACCTCGACAAAGAAGTAGCCACCGATCAGACACAAGGCGATCCACAGCGGCCGACGATGCGCGGCGCCGGCGCTGAGCGCACCCGACGTGTGATCGTGATCGTGGCCCACGACTCCGTACGGTAACGGCGGCGCGATCGGCCGGGGTACGTGTAGCGTCCAGCGCGAGACCCCCGGAGGAGGTGACGTCGAGTGCCGGATGACGCAGACCGCGACGCCAGAGAGGTCGAGCGGCTCGAGGCCGAGATCGCCAGCCTGCGCACCCGGCTCGCCGACGCTCCGCGACGGATGCACACGCTCGAAGAGCGCCTTCTCGAGACGAAGGGCCAGCTCTCCCAGGCGGTCGCGCAGAACGAGAAGTTGAGCTACACCTTGCGTGAAGCGCGCGACCACATCGCCTCGCTGCGCGACGAGGTCGACAAGCTCACCCAGCCGCCGTCGGCATACGGCGTCGTCGTCGGCAAGAACGACGACGGCACCGTCGACGTGCTGACCTCGGGCCGCAAGATGCGCGTCATGCTCCACCCGGACATCGACATCGAGATACTCGAGCGCGGCGCCGAGGTCGTCCTCAACGAGAGCTTCAACGTCATCGCCGCCCGCTCGCAAGAGGGCATCGGCGAGGTGGTCAGCGTGAAAGAGGTGCTCGACGACGGCGTGCGCGCGCTCGTCGTCGGCCGAGCCGACGAGGAGCTCGTCTGCGAGCTCGCCGACACGATCAGGGGCATCCATCTCCGAGCCGGCGACACGTTGCTGCTCGACCCGCGAGCCAACCTGTTGCTCGAGCGGCTGCCGCGTCCCGAGGTGGAGGATCTGCTGCTCGAGGAGGTGCCCGACATCGCCTACTCCGACATCGGCGGCCTCGACAACCAGATCGAGCAGATCGCGGACGCCGTGGAGCTGCCGTATCTACACCAGGAGCTGTTCGCCGAGCACCGGCTGCCGGCCCCGAAGGGGATCTTGCTGTACGGGCCGCCGGGCTGCGGCAAGACGCTCATCGCCAAGGCGGTCGCCAACTCGCTGGCGAAGAAGGTCGCCGCAGCAACGGGTGACGAAAAGGGCCGCAGCTACTTCATCAACATCAAGGGCCCCGAGCTGCTCAACAAGTACGTTGGCGAGACCGAGCGCCAGATCCGTCTCGTGTTCCAGCGGGCGCGCGAGAAGAGCGAGGAAGGCTGGCCGGTCATCGTCTTCTTCGACGAGATGGACTCGATGTTCCGCACCCGCGGCTCGGGCATCTCGTCCGACATGGAGTCGACGATCGTGCCGCAGCTGCTCGCCGAGATCGACGGCGTCGAGGGGCTCCGAAACGTCATCGTCATCGGAGCGACGAACCGCGAAGACCTCATCGATCCGGCGATCCTGCGACCCGGCCGGCTCGACGTGAAGATCAAGATCGAGCGTCCCGACGCCGCGGCAGCGCGCCAGATCTTCTCGCAATACCTGACCGACGAGATCCCCATCGCACCCGACGACACGGTGCCGGCGATGATTGAGACCACCGTCGCAGAGATGTATCGCGACGACGACGCCAACCGCTTCCTCGAGGTGACGTACCAGAACGGCGACAAGGAGATCCTCTACTACAAGGACTTCGCCTCGGGAGCGATGATCGAGAACATCGTGCGACGGGCGAAGAAGCTCGCCATCAAGCGGGTGATCCAGGGCGGCGCGAGGGGAGTGTCGAGCGAGGATCTCGTCGCCTCGATCAAGCAGGAGTACAAGGAGCACGAGGACCTTCCCAACACCACGAACCCCGACGACTGGGCGAAGATCTCGGGCAAGAAGGGCGAGCGGATCGTGTTCATCCGCACGCTCGTGGCGCACGAGCGCGACGAGGGTCCCGCCGGCGGCCGCGCCATCGAGCGCGTCGCCACCGGCCAATATCTGTAACACTGCGGGCTCGTCGTCCGCTTCGCTTTCTCGTCGCGCCGCGTGTGGCTCGTCGCTGGCGCTTCCCTCGACGCCACCGCGGGTTCGTCGTCCGCACGCTCACGAGTCCCGTGGCACTGCCCCTCTCTGGGGACGGAGCGCCGGTAGGGTTCGCGCATGGCGTTGCCCAAGGTCTGCGGCATCGAGACCGAGTACGGGATCGTCGTCCGCGGCGCCGAGGGCAACCCAGCGACGGCGTCGTCGCAGCTGATCAACGCGTACGTCGCAGGCATCGCCCGCGATCGCTCGGCCGGTGCGGTGACCTGGGACTTCGAGGACGAGCACCCGGCGACGGACGCCCGTGGGTTCACGCTCGACGACGCGCTCGCTCCCGAAGTGGAGACGACGCTCGTCAACGCCGTGCTCACGAACGGGGCTCGCTACTACGTCGATCACGCCCACCCGGAGATGTCGACGCCCGAGGTGCTCGACGCCCGCGAAGCGGTGCGATTCGACAGGGCAGCGGAGGAGATCGTGCGGCGCAGCATGGCGTACGCCCGCTCGATCCTGTCCGACGGCGCCGAGCTCGTCGTCTACAAGAACAACTCCGACGGCAAGGGGAACAGCTACGGCTGCCACGAGAACTACCTCATGGCACGCGCCACGCCGTTCGGCCAGATCGTCCGCCAGATCACGCCGCACTTCGTCACGCGTCAGGTCTTCACCGGCGCCGGCAAGGTGGGCTGCGAGGCGCCCGGCTCCGAACCCGACGGCGTCGCCTACCAACTGAGCCAGCGCGCCGACTTCTTCGAAGAAGAGGTCGGGCTCGAGACGACCATCAAGCGACCCATCGTCAACACCCGCGACGAGCCGCACTGCGATCCGAAGAAGTACCGGCGGCTGCACGTCATCGTCGGCGACGCCAACATGAGCGAGGTCGCGACCTACCTCAAGGTCGGTACGACGGCGATCGTGCTGGCGATGATCGAGGACGACACGCTCGGCGACGACTGGATGCTCGCCAACCCCGTCGCTGCCATCCGCCGCATCAGCCATGACCCGTCGCTGCGGGCGACTGTGCGACTGCACGGTGGACGCAGCGCGACGGCGCTCGAGATCCAATGGGGACTGCTCGAACGAGCGCAAAAGTACGAGCAGAGCCACGGGCTGGCGGCGGTTGGTGAGTCCGTCGGTGCCGATGTCCTTCGTCGCTGGGAGTCGGTGCTCGCCGGTCTCGAGTCCGGTGGCGACGACGTCGCCGACATCGTCGACTGGGTGGCGAAGGGGCGCCTCGTCGACGGCTACCGCGAGCGCCATGGCCTCGCCCACAACGACGCCAGGCTGAAAGCGATCGACCTGCAGTACCACGATCTCCGGCTCGAGCGCTGCCTCGCCCGGCGCGCTGGGCTGTCGACGCTCGTCAGCGACGCCGAGGTCGAGTCGGCCATCACCGAACCACCGACCTCCACGCGGGCGTACTTCCGTGGGCGCTGCCTCGCCAAGTTCGCCGACAACATCGTCGCCGCCAACTGGGATTCGCTCGTCTTCGACATCGGCGACGAACCGCTGCGGCGAGTGCCGATGATGGAACCGACCCGCGGCACGGCCGAGCACGTCGGTGCGCTCATCGACGAGGTGACGACCGCACGCGAGCTGATCGAACGCCTCGGCGCGTGAGACAGTCGCTAGCTTGACGACGAGGAGTGATCTGCGATGGCTGAACACAAACAGAAGCGACAGACCCCGACACGTCGCGACGAGGAGACCGGCGTCGAGACCGACGACGCGCCGGCGACGTCGGAGAGCGGCGAGAAACTGAAGGCCGAGCTCGACGATCTGCTCGACGAGATCGACGAGGTGCTCGAGAGCAACGCCGAGGACTTCGTCAAGTCGTACGTGCAAAAGGGCGGTCAGTGACGTCGATGGCGATGCCGTTCAGTGCGTTCCCCGGCCACGCCACCTGCAGCCTGCGCAGAGGACGACCACTCAATTGCTGGCGCTCGATCGTTCGCATCGGAGGACGGGCGTGAGCATGCCCATGTTCCTGCCGAACGACGACCCGGGCGCCAACTTCCCTGCACTCCTGCGGCGCACCGGTCTGACCGAGACGGGACCCGGCGGCGAGCGACTCGGCGGCGACATCCCCCACGCCACCACGTGCGTCGCCGTGCGGTTCGCCGACGGCGTCATCATGGCCGGTGACCGCCGGGCGACGTCGGGCAACCTCATCAGCCACCGCACGATGGAAAAGGTCGTCGAGGCCGATCGTCACAGCGCCGTCGCCATCGCCGGAGCGGCCGGCCCGGCGATGGAGATGATCCGCGTCTTCCAGCTGCAGCTCGAGCACTACGAGAAGGTCGAGGGCTCAGCGCTCAGCCTCGAGGGCAAGGCGAACCAGCTCTCGATGATGGTGCGTGGCAACCTCCAGGGTGCGTTCGCCGGTCTTGCAGTCGTCCCGATCTTCGGTGGCTACGACCTGCGTCGTGAAACCGGCCGGGTGTGGGCGTACGACGTCACCGGCGGTCGCTACGAGGAGCGCGAGTACGTCACCACCGGTTCGGGCAGCCTGCACGCCGGCACGGTCATCAAGATCGGCTTCCGCGACGACCTCGACCGCAGCGGTGTGCTTGCCCTCGTAGCCAAGGCACTGTGGGAGGCCGCCGACGCCGACAGCGCCACAGGCGGACCCGACGCGCTGCGCGGCATCTACCCGGTCGTGGCCACCATCACGGCCGACGGCTTCACGCCCGTCGCCGACGACGAGCTCGCCACCACATTCGAGTCCGTCGCCGAGGAGGTGCGTGCCCGGTGAACATGCCGTTCTACGTCGCCCCGGAACAGGTGATGAAGGATCGTGCCGACTATGCGCGCAAGGGCATCGCCCGTGGCAGGGCGCTCGTCGCGATCCGCTACGACGAGGGTGTCGTCATCGTCGCCGAGAACTCGTCGGCAACGCTGCGCAAGATCAGCGAGATCTACGACCGCATCGGGTTCGCCGGCGTCGGTCGCTACAACGAGTACGACCAGCTGCGCGTCGCCGGCGTGCGGGCCGCCGATCTGAAGGGCTACCAGTACAGCCGAGACGACGTCGACGCACGCAGCCTCGCCAACCTCTACGCCCAGCACCTTGGGCAGGTCTTCACGCACGAGATGAAACCGATGGAGGTCGAGATCCTCGTCGCCGAGGTGGGCCAGACCTCCGAGGGTGACCAGATGTTCCACGTCCTCTACGACGGGACCGTGATGGATGAACAGGACTTCGCCGCGCTCGGCGGTGACACAGATGCCATCACCGAGCGGGTGAAGGCCGGATGGTCCGACGGGCTCGACCTCGCCGCTGCGGTGCGTCTCGGTCGCAGCGCGCTGGCAGGGGAGGAGCGCACGCTCGATCCGGCAGACCTCGAGGTCGCCTACCTCGCTCGCGGCAACGGCCGCCGGTGCTTCCGTCGCCTCAGCGACGGCGAGGTCGAGCCGCTCACCACCACAGCCACGTCCTGACGCTGACGAGGGTCCGTCTCAGCGGATCGCGCCCGGCACGGCGTCGTGCAGGGCATGCGCGTGCTCAACATGGCGGTCCCGATGGCGGATGGCGTCGCCATCGAACAGAACTGGGACACGCTCGGGATGCGTGGCACGGCGAGCAACGACGTGCGCATCTCGGACGTCTTCATCCCCGACGAGCGCGTGCTCGCCAACCGGCCCCACGGCGTCATCGACGCGCCGCTGCAGGTGATCGCCAGCATCGCCTTCGCGATCGTCGGGGCCGTCTACCTCGGTGTCGCCGAGTCGGCAGCCAACGCGGCGATCGCCAGCGTCAGCGGCACGCCGAAGGCGGCCGATCCGTCGTTTCAGCGGCTCGTCGGGCTGATGCACAACCGGTTGCGCGTCGCCTCGTGGTCGCTCGACGGCGCGCTCGGTGCGGTCGGCGACGATCCGACACCGTCGATGGACATGTTCGCGACGGTGATGGCCGCCAAGCGCGAGATCGCGCTCGCCGGCATCGAGGTCTGCGACCTGGCGATGGACGTCGCCGGAGGGGCAGCATTCTTCAAGAGTTCACCCATCGAGCGCGCCTATCGCGACATCCGCGGCATCAAGTTCCATCCGCTCACGGTCGAACAGACACTGGTGCACGCCGGGAAGTTGGCGCTCGGGCAACCCTGCGACGAGCTCTGAGCTCAGCTCACGGCAAAGCCGCTCGCCTCGCCTCCGGGCTCACCGCCTCCGCTGTGCTTCGGCGGTTCACCATGCTCAAGCGTGGTGGCGGCACAGGGGAGCAGGCCTTCAACTCCCAAGCGCGGTGAGCAGGTTGGTCGGCGTGTCCTTCGGGGAGATCTTCGGCCAGGCCGCGGCGATCTTTCCGTTCTCGTCAACGAGAAACGCCGAACGCTGGATGCCCATGAACTTCTTTCCATACATCGACTTCTCCGTCCACACGCCGTATTTCTCGGCGATCTCGTGGTCGGGGTCAGACAGCAACGTGAAACCGAGCGAGTACTTCTCGTCGAACTTGGCGAGCTTCTCGGGCTTGTCGGCGCTCACACCGAGCACGACCGTGTCGCCGATGTGGCTGGCGATGTCGCGTAGCCCACACGCTTGCGTCGTGCAGCCGGGCGTGTCGGCCTTCGGGTAGAAGAACACGAGCACCTTGCGTCCCTTGAGCGACGAAAGGCGGAGCTTGTCGCCGTGCTGATCGGCAAGGGTGAAGGAGGGAGCGTTCCTTCCAACTTCAGGCACGACACCGATTCTAGAGATGATGGGCGAGCGGCACCACGAGCTGGGAGTTCACACGATGGCAGAGCGTCTCCGTTTCGGCATCTTCATGGCGCCGTTCCACCCTGCGGGAGAGAACCCCACGCTCGCCATCGAGCGAGACCTCGCACTCGTCGCACATCTCGATCGCCTCGGTTGGGATGAGGCGTGGATCGGCGAGCACCACTCTGCGGGTACCGAGATCATCGCTTCGCCCGAGATCTTCATCGCTGCCGCGGCTGAGCGCACCCGACACATCAAGCTCGGCACGGGCGTGATCAGCGTCGCGTACCACAACCCGTTCATGGTCGCCGAGCGAGCCGTGCAGCTCGACCACATGACCCGCGGGCGGTTCATGCTCGGCCTCGGACCGGGCTCGCTGCCGACCGACGCGCTCATGATCGGGCTCGATCCGACCGAGACGCGGCCGCTGCTCGAGGAGGGCGTCGACGTCATCATGCGCCTGCTGCAATCCGACGAGCCGGTGACCAGCGAGACGAAGGCGTGGACGATCAGGGACGCTCGCCTCCACCTGCGCCCGTACTCGGACCCGCTGTTCGAGGTCGCCGTGCCGGCGGTGGCGTCTCCGTCGGGACCACGTCTCGCCGGCCGCTACGGCCTCGGGCTGCTGTCGATCGGCGCCACCCAGTCTGCCGGGTTCGACGCCCTGTCGCTGCACTGGGACGTGATGGAGGAGCGAGCGGCGACGTTCGGCACGGTCGCCGACCGCTCGAAATGGCGGCTCGTCGGCCTGATGCACATCGCCGAGACACGAGAGCAGGCGCGCAAGGATGTGGCGTTCGGGATCGGTGCCTGGTTCGACTACTTCCAGAAGACGGCGGCGTTCCCGCAGATGGCTGTCGGTGATGGCACCGAGGTCGACGAGCTGATCGACTTCGTCAACGACTCGGGACTCGGTTCGATCGGCACCGCCGACGACGCCGCCGAGCAGATCGACCGGCTGCAGAAGCAGTCTGGGGGGTTCGGCTGCTACATGACGCTCGCTCACGAGTGGGCGAATCCGCAGTCGACGCATCGCAGCTTCGAGCTCATCGCCCAGCGGGTGTTCCCTCAGTTCCAGGGACAGGACTGGAGCACGAACAACGCCCGCAGCCGGGCGCGTGACGCGCGGCCCGAGCTCGCCGAGCGCAACATGCAGGCGGTCACCGACATGGTCGAGAAGCACCAGCGCGAGCTCGCCGCCAAGCCGGCGTC
>JACDGA010000295.1 GCA_013815505.1 Acidimicrobiia bacterium | reverse complement strand
GCGGTGGATCTCGTCGAGGAACAGGATCGTGCCCTGTTCGCGCTCGCCGAGTCGCTGGCGCGCCCGCTCGATCACCTCGCGCACGTCCTTGACGCCTGCCGACACCGCAGAGAGCTGCTCGAACGCACGAGCCGTGGTGCCGGCGATGGCCAGCGCCAGCGTGGTCTTGCCGGTTCCGGGCGGACCCCACAAGATCACCGACGAGAGCCGGTCCCGCTCGGTGAGGCGGCGTAACGGGCGTCCCGGGCCGACGAGGTGCTCCTGGCCCACGACGTCGTCGATCGTGGCCGGGCGCAGGCGGGCGGCGAGCGGCGCCTGGGCGCGCAGCCGGGCGTCGGCGGCAGCCGAGAACAAGGTCGAGTCGCCGGTCATCGCCGCGCTCCGAGCACCTGCTCGTACACCACCCTGCGGAAGTCCCACACCTGGGCGACGAGCCACTCACGGGTGACCCACCGCCAGTCGCAGAACTCGTCGCCGTCGGGCACGATCGGCAGCTTCTCGCGCAGCGGTCGGAAGAAGAACCAGCGCTGCGTCTGGCCGATGCGAAGCTCTGCGCCGCGCCGCACACGCAGCGCCTCGGGCCACTCGTAACTGATCCAGAACGGGTACTCATCGACGAGCCGAACGTCGTCCACGCCGAGTCCGGTCTCTTCGGACAGCTCCCGCCACGCCCCGTCGACGGGGCGCTCGCCTTCGAGCAGCCCGCCCTGTGGAAGCTGCCACTGCCCGGGGCTCTCCGAACGTTCGAACGCCAGGATCAGCCCGTCGTCGCGCGTGACGACCGCGACGACGCCTGCACGAAAGTGCTGTCCTGGCATCGGCGGACCCTACCCGGGGCCTGCACTCTGCTAGCCGGGATCGCCGTTGGGCTGCCCCCGACCCTCACCGCCCGGCACGACGCCGATCATGAGGTTCCCACCACGCCCCGGCGCGTCGAACGGATGACACCGATGAGCAACAGGGACACGCTGGCCAACAGGATGATCGTGGCAAGCACGTTGGCCTGCGGCGGAAACTGCACACGGAAGCTGCCATTGATGTACAGGGGGAACGTACTGAGCGACCCGGCGGTGAACAGCGTGATGATGAAGTCGTCGATGGACAAGGCGAACGAGAGCAGTGCTGCGGCAAGGATCCCTGGCAGGATCAACGGGAACGTGACTTTCCAGAACGTGCGCATCGGCGAGGCTCCCAAATCCTGCGCCGCCTGCTCCAGCGTCCAGTCGAATCCCCGCACGCGGGCGCGCACGGTGAGGGCGACGAAGCTGACCTGGAACATGATGTGGGCGATCACTACGGTGGTGAAACCGCGAGTCACGTCCCAGTCAAGGAACAACGTGGCCAGCGACGAGCCGAGAACGATCTCTGGGGTGGTCAGAGGCAAGACGAGAAAGAGGTTGATGCCACTCGATCCCTTGAACGAGTAGCGCGACAAGGCGACCGCGATCATCGAACCAAGAAGCGTTGCAATGGCGGTCGAGATGGCCGCGATCTTGAGGCTTTGCGAGAAGGCATTGGTCAGCGCCGCGTTGCTGAAAGGATCGGACCAGTTCTCGAGCGTGAACCGCTGCCAGACGATGTTGTATCGGCCCTTTGGCTCGTTGAACGAGAACAGCACGATCCAGGCGATCGGCACGAACAAGTAGAGCAGTCCGATCGCCGCGTAGAGGTTGAGCCCCCAGCGGGCCGCCGCGCCCCGCGAGGACGTGGGCGCACTCATGACAACTCCTCGGTCCCGAGGAGCTTGGTGTAGCTGAGTACGGCGACGACGATGATGATCATCAGCACGAACGACATCGCCGACGCCAGCGGGGTGTTGTTCTGCACCAAAAACTGGTCCTGGATCGAGTTGCCGATCATCGTCGTGTTCGGGTTCCCGAGGTACTCGGCGTTGATGAAGTCTCCCGCCGCCGGGATGAACGTGAGCAGCGTCCCGGCGAACAGCCCGGGGACCGACAGCGGCAGCACGATCTTGCGGAAGGCGGCGCCCGCCGTCGAGTAGAGGTCCTTGGCCGCGTCGACCAGCGCCGGATCGATCTTCTCCAGGCTCACGTAGATCGGCAGGATCATGAACGGTAGGAAATTGTAGGTGAGGCCGCCGATTACAGCCGCCGCGGTGTTGATCAGCCGCCCGTTGTCCATGATCCCGGCTGCCTCAAACAGCCCTGTGAGATGCAGCACGTCGATCGTGCCCACGATCGGGCCGCTGTCGGAAAGAAGACTCGACCAGGCAATGGTGCGGATCAGATAGGACGTGAAGAACGGCACGACCACGAGCCCGAGCAACACGTTGCGCCAGCGTCCACCGCGGAAGGCGATCACGTACGCCAACGGGTACCCGATGACGACGCATAGCAAAGTGGCGATGCCTGCGTACGCGAAGCCCCGGCCGAATTGGGCGCCGAAGTCGGAGAAGGCGTCGGCATAGTTCCCGAAGTTCCAATCGAACTCAGCCTCGACCGCGAACCGGCTCGGGAGCGTCGACAAAGAGGCGCGCAGCAACGTGAACAGCGGTGCCAGATAGAACAGCGCCAGCCACAACATCCCTGGCTTCAATAGCCCATACGGCGCCAGGCGACGCCGGGTCTCGGGACCGCCCGCGGCGGCGGCGAAGACGAGGCCGAGCACGACGGCCAGCAGCAACACCGTGGCAAGCACGGCCAGCGAGCCGGTGATCAGCCGCATGCCGATCGCGGCGATCAGCGCGCCGGCCACCAGCAGCGCACCGAGTCCGATCAGGTCGGTCCGCCGGGCGGGAGGCGGGCGGGTTTCGACGTCGGTGGCGCCCACGCCCGACTCAGGCGCCGACGATGTCCGAGAACGCCGCGTCGAACTCTGCCTCAACGTCCTCGGGCAGGTTCGCAAACGCATGGAGCCGGTCGAGCGTCGCCTCATCCGGGAACAGCAACGTGCTCTCCGCCAGCTCGGGGTCGAGCTTGGCAACCTCTTCTCGCACGCCGGCCACCGGTGACACGTACTGCACCCACGCCGTCAACTGGGCGGCCTGCACCGGGTCGTAGACGAAGTTCATCCACTTGGCAGCGGAATCGCGGTTCTCCGCTCCCTTTGGCATCACCATCGTGTCCGCCCAACTGATGCCGCCGTCCTCTGGGATGATGAACTTCACGGCCGGGTTGTCCCGTGACAGCTGGACGACATCGCCGGACCACCCGATGCACGCTGCGAAGTTCCCCGTAGAGAGGTCGTCGAGGTAATCGTTGCCGGTGAAGGCCCGGATCTGCCCGTCAGCCTTGGCTGCGCCCAGCCTGTCGAAAGCGTCAGCCGCTTGGTCGAAGCTCTCGATGGTCGACGGATCGACTCCCGTACCGAGGAGAATCAGGCCGACCGTGTCACGCATCTCGGTGAGCA
>JACDGA010000294.1 GCA_013815505.1 Acidimicrobiia bacterium | reverse complement strand
CGATCTCGTCAGCTACGAGCGCAAGCACAACGACGCCAACGGCGAGGACGGCAACGACGGCGAGTCGCACAACCGCTCGTCCCACTACGGCGTCGAGGGCCCCACCGACGACCCCGAGATCAACGAGGTGCGCCAGCGCCAGCGTCGCAACATCATCACCACGCTGCTGCTGTCCCAGGGTGTGCCGATGCTGCTCGGCGGCGACGAGTTGGGACGCACCCAGCACGGCAACAACAACGCCTACTGCCAGGACAACGACGTCTCGTGGTTCGACTGGGAGCACACCGACGTCGAGTTCCTGGCGTTCTGTCGCGAGGTCGTGCAGCTGCGACGGGCGCACCCCGTGTTCCGCCAGCGACGGTGGTTCCAGGGCCGCAAGATCCGAGACGTCGCCGACATGGCCTGGTACCGCTACGACGGCGTCGAGATGTCCGACGACGACTGGAACGAGGGCCACGCCGCGTCGGTCGGCGTGTTCATGAACGGCGACCTCGCAATCCCCGACCCATACGGCGAGATGGTGGTCGACGACAGCTTCTTCCTCGTGTTCAACGCCAGCGAGACCGAGCTCGAGTGGACGTTGCCCGAGGCACGCCTGGCGAAGCAGTGGATCGTCGAGCTCGACACGGGGGGTTCGGCGGCCACCGGTGACGAATGGCAGCCGGGTGCCGTACTGTCGGTCCCGTCCCGAACCGTCGTGGTGCTTCGTGCCCCGCACCCCTAGCGAAGGCGCGCCGTCGATGCCGCTTCCCGATACTCGCCTCAGCCGCGCCGTCGTCGAGGTCGTCGCGCCGCTCGTCGACGGTGGCGCGTTCGCTGCAAAGGCGACCATCGACGAGCCGGTCACCGTGTGCGCCGACGTGTTCGCCGAAGGTCACGACCTGGTTGCTGCGGCGCTCCGCTGCCGTCGCCGCCCGGCCGCCGCAGCCACGCCGGATGACGCCGATGACGGCTCGGGATGGTCGGAGCAGCCCATGCGGGCCGTCGGCAACGATTGTCACGAAGCGACGTTCGTCCCCGACGTACTCGGGACGTGGGAGTTCGAGGTCGTCGGGTGGATCGACCGGCTCGGCACGTGGCGTCACCACGTGGAGGTCAAGATTGACGCCGGCGTCGACGTCGCCGTCGACCTCCAGGTCGGCATCGCGCTTGTCGACGCCACCCTCGTGCGGACCGACACTGCGGCGCAGGCCGACGACATGGACGCGCTGCGCGAGCTGCGTCGCCAGCTCGCCGACGGCGACACGAGCGCGGTGCTCCGCGCCGGCGACGTCGCCGACGAGTCCCACGAGCCCGACGAGCTGGACGGCTGCCTGTGGCGCTGCGGCCGTCGCGAACCGACCGCGACGTCACCGCCGTACCGGGTCGAGGTCGATCCCGTGCTCGCCCGGTGCAGCGCCTGGTACGAGTTCTTCCCGCGCTCCACGATCGCACCGGCGACCGGCCACGGCACGCTCGTCGGTGCCCAGGAGCGCCTCGACCACATCGCAGCAATGGGCTTCGACGTGGTGTACCTGCCGCCAGTGCACCCCATCGGTGTCACGGAGCGCAAGGGCCGTAACAACTCAGTCACGGCGGCACCGGATGACGTCGGCAGCCCGTGGGGCATCGGCGCGCCAGAGGGCGGGCACCGGGCCGTGCACCCGGGTCTCGGCACCGTCGACGACGTGCGCGCCCTCGCCGACGCGTGCAGGGCCAGGCGCATGGAGCTGGCGCTCGACATCGCCTTCAACTGCACGCCTGACCACCCGTGGGTCACCGAGCACCCCGATTGGTTCGTGCACCGCCCCGACGGCACCATCCAGTACGCCGAGAACCCGCCGAAGAAGTACCAGGACATCTATCCGCTCGACTTCGAGTCCGACGACTGGGCCGGCCTGTGGACCGCGCTCGGCGATGTCTTCCGGTTCTGGATCGACGCCGGCGTGACGATCTTCCGGGTCGACAACCCGCACACGAAGGCGTTCGCGTTCTGGGAGTGGGTGATCGCCGACGTCCGCACCGATCATCCCGAGGTGATCTTCCTCGCCGAGGCGTTCACACGGCCGCGGGTGATGGAACGTCTCGGCAAGATCGGCTTCAACCAGTCGTACACGTACTTCACGTGGCGCCAGTCGTCATGGGAGCTGCGCGAGTACTTCGAGGACTTGTCGACGCGCACGGTCGACTACTTCCGCCCGAACGCCTGGCCCAACACGCCCGACATCCTCACCGAGCAACTGCAGACGGGCGGGCGGTCGATGTTCGTCATCCGTGCGATCCTCGCCGCCACGCTGTCGCCGTCGTGGGGCGTGTACGGGCCGGCGTTCGAGCTGCTCGAACACCTGCCGATGCGGCCTGGCAGCGAGGAGTACCTCGACTCCGAGAAGTACCAGCTTCGCCAGTGGCATCCCGACCATCCCGAGTCGCTGGCGCCGCTGCTGGCGTCGCTCAACGCTGCTCGCAGGGCAAACGCTGCGCTCGGGCACCTGCGCACGCTGCAGTTCCACAACACCGACAGCCCCGCCGGGCTGTGCTACTCGAAGACCGATCCGGCCGGTCAGGGGGACCCGATCCTCGTCGTCGTCAACATCGACGCCCACGAACGCCACCGTGTCACGGTCGACATCGACGTCGCCACCATCGGCCTCGAGTACGGCGCGTCGTACGAGCTCATCGATCAGCTCGGTGACACACGGCTCGAGTGGCAGGGGTCGCACAACACGATCGAGCTCGATCCGCTCGTCAACCCGGCGCACGTCTTCCGCGTGAAGGCGACGACGCGGTGAGCGGTATCCCGCCACGCCGCGCGGCGTCGTTGCCCGATCAGGCACCGCCGCCGGCGACGCCCACGCCCGAGGAGAGCGACTGGTACCGCGACGCCGTCATCTACGAGCTGCACGTGCGGGCGTTCGCCGATTCCAACGGCGACGGCATCGGCGACTTCACCGGCCTGACACGCAAGCTCGACTACCTGGCCGAGCTCGGCGTCACCGCGATCTGGCTGCTGCCGTTCTACCCGTCGCCCTTGCGCGACGACGGCTACGACATCGCCAACTACGACACCGTGCACCCCGACTACGGCGACCTGCGGGCGTTCAAGCGGTTCCTCGGCGCCGCCCACGACCGTGGGATGCGTGTCATCACCGAGCTGGTGGTCAACCACACGTCCGACCTGCATCCGTGGTTCCAGCGAGCGCGCAAGGCCCCTGCCGGCTCGCCGGAGCGCAACTACTACGTCTGGGCCGATCAACCCGACCGCTACGCCGACGCACGCGTGATCTTCTCGGACTTCGAGTCGTCGAACTGGACGTGGGATCCCGTCGCCGAGCAGTACTTCTGGCACCGCTTCTACTCCCACCAACCCGACCTCAACTACGAGAGCGCCGA
>JACDGA010000293.1 GCA_013815505.1 Acidimicrobiia bacterium | reverse complement strand
GACGTCGGAGGCGATGTCCCACACCCGCTCGACCGGGGCCTCGATGGTGATCGTCTGCGAAGCCGTCTCAGCCATGGTCTGCATTCTGGCCGATCGCGTCGGGTTCCGTTGGCACCTCGTCCGGCGCCGTGTCGGGTGGCAGATCCCGGCGTGGAGGGAACTCGCCGTGGAACGCCGTCCACAGGCCGTTGAGGCCGAGCCCGAACATCGCCACCAGGAACCCCACGGCGAGCGACGAGCCGGGATTGCCGTCCGGGCCGTTTGGGCGTGCCAGCGTCGTCGCCAGGGCGATGGCCACCTGGGCAATCAGGCAGAGCCACAGCGTGCGCTTCACCGATGCCGGGGTGGCGCTGCCGGTGAGCAGGTAGAGGCCGGCGACGGAGATCTCGTCGGCGCGGCTGCGTCCGAGGGCGTGCACGTACGACCACAGAAAGGCGAACACGCCTGCGGCAAACAGCACGATCGCTGTGATCGCGCCGACCCATTGCGCCGTCGTCGAGAACGACACAGCGGCGAACACAGCCGTCGCAGCGAACACGACGGTGCCGATGAGGCCGGCGCGGACGATGCGAGAGGCGCTGATCATCGTGCCGATCACGGTGCGGTCGTCATCGTCGGATTGAAGCCTCATCGTTCGAGTGCAGCTGCGAGGCGGGCGGAGAGAACATCGTACGAGAACTCCTCCTCTGCCCGACGACGTGACGCTGCGGCCATCGACATCCGCAGTGCGTCGTCGTCGAGCACCGTGCTCACCGCGTCGACGACGGCGACGGGATCGTCGGGTGGGTCGACGACGAGACCGGTGACGCCGTCGTCAACGGCCTCGGCGGCGCCACCGGACCGCCCGGCGATCTGTGGCACGCCGCACGCCGCTGCCTCGACGAACACGATGCCGAAGCCCTCCTGCTCGAGACCTCCCCAGCGTGAGCGGCAGAGCATCGCCGACACGTCGGCGCAACCGTAGAGCTCGGGCATGTCGTCGTGGGGGACGCGACCGAGCAGCCGAACGGGCGCATCGAGGGCGAGCGACAGCTTCGCCAGCCGGTCGGCGTCGCGGCCCTTCCCACCGATCACGACGAGCAGGTCGGGTCGCTCTCGCCTCAGCTGCGCCGCAGCCCGGATGAGCGTGTCGAACCCCTTTCGCGGAACGAGCCGCGACACCGCCACGACGAGCTCGGCGTCGGCCGGCAGATCGAGCCGTTCGCGAGCGGCGAGGCGGGCGTCGGCGTCGAGCGGGTGGAACCGGGCGACGTCGACACCGGGAGGGACGACGACGAGCGGAAGCGACGTCCCGGCGGCCCGCTCTGCCTCGTCGGCGCAGTACTGGCCGGCGGCGATGACTCGCCTGGCATTGCGCAACACCCATCCGAGCGCCTGCTTCGAACCGGGCAACCGACCGGGGATCGTCACTTCGGCGCCGTGGAGCACCACGTCGTAGGGCACGTCGAGGCGCGGTCCGATCAGCCCGAGTGGAACAGCGGGGTCGACGACGACGAGGTCGGCGCCGACCTCGCGGGCCAGCTCGTTGACGCGCCGCACCATGATCGGGTGCGGCAGCAGCACGGGTTCGGGCGTGCGCACGACGCGGAACGGCTGCTCGGCGTCGAACGCGGCGGCCTCGCTGTGCGGGCTGGTGAGCACGACGAACGACTCGGGCGGCAGCCGCCGCCACCACTCCCACAGCAGCGATTGGATGCCGCCGATCTTCGGCGGGAAGTCGTTCGTGACGAGCAGGTGGGTGGACGAGTTCGCGTTCAACCGAGCTGATCCAGGGACCATCGTGCGCAGTCGGCGAGCACGGCGTCGGTGCTCGCAGCGTAGTGGCGCAGTGTGGCGAGCACCGCCTGGTCGTCGCGTGAGGCGGTGTTGCCGAGCACCACGAGCGCATTGCGGCGCAACCATCGGGGATCGCGATCGGCGATGTACCAGCGACCGTGTCGCTCGAGCAGCTCTGCGTCGGTCGACGCCAGCAGCTCCAGCGCGTCGACCCACGCCGCTGCGTCGGGCACGGCACGCTCGTGGCGGCGACCGAGGCGCACCGTCGGCGGGCATGCCGTCTGGCAGTCGTCGCAGCCGTAGATGCGGTCACCGACCGCGACGCGGTACTCGACAGGAAGATTGCCGCCGCGCTGCAGCAACCAGGCGAGACAGCGGTTGGCGTCGACGACGCCGTCGGCGACGATCGCGCCCGTCGGGCAGGCGTCGATGCAGCGCCGGCACGAGCCGCAGCCGGCGGCGAACGGTGCCTCGGCGGCCGCCGGCGCATCAACGCGGGCCGTCGTGATGACACATCCGAGCACGAAGAAGCTGCCGGCGCCGTGCAGCAACAGGTTGGCGTTCTTGCCGTACCAGCCGAGACCGGCACGAGCCGCGACCTCCCTGTCCACGATGGCGTTGTCGTCGGCGAACACGAGCGCCCGCTCGCCGTCGCTGCGCAGGCTGTCGGCGACGGCCTCGAGGCCGAGGCGCAGCTCGGCGTAGTGGTCGGCCCACGAGTAGCGGGCGACGCTGGCGACGAAGCCCTCCGGGCGTCGCGGGGCGCGGTCCGCTGCGTACGATCGCGCACCGACCACGATCGATCGGGCGCCGGGCACGGCTCGCTGCGGGTCGGTGGAGCGCTGCGGGTTGCGGTACGTGAACGCCATGCCGCCGTGGAGGCCGGCGTCGCGACGCTCCTCGAGGTCGCCACGTGTGCGCTCGAGCACCGATGCGTCGGTGACGCCGACGCGGTCGATCCCGTTGGCGCGAGCGATCTCGGAGAGGGCAGTCAGCGTGGCGGTCATCGCCGTCCCACGTCGAGCAGCGTGGCGCTGGCGACGAGGTTCGCGCCGTGCCGGCGCACACGGCGGCGCAGCTCGGCGTCATCGGTCACGACGACGACCGGCCGCGACGGCGGTAGGCGGTCGACGAGATCGACGAGCACGTCGTCGGCCGTGATCCCTCGTGGCGAGAAGGTCACACGGGCGAGACGACGTCCGGAGGCGGCGGCACCGACGACGTCGGCACCGTCGAACACGACGGTGACGGCGCTGCCGAAGCGGCGGATCACGTCGTCGACGAGCCCGACGAGCTGCTCGCGCTGTTCGTCGAGGGCGAGCGGCGGCCAGCCGAGCTTGGCGACGTTGTAGCCGTCGACGAGGATCTCGGCGTCGCTGCGCAGGAGGTGCTCCGTCGCTGCGCGAGCGTCACCGGTGACAGCGCCGGGAAGCGCGAGGGGCGTCCTGCGGCGCGGCGCCGCCGAAGGAGCCGCATCGGTGGCCGACAGGAGGTCGTCGGCGAGCGTGGCGAGTCGTCGCGTCAGGGCGCGCACGTGGTCGACGTCGATCGGTGGTTCTGGCACGGCGACGGGTCGCGTCGTGTGGTCGGCGTGCCGGGCGAGTGCTG
>JACDGA010000292.1 GCA_013815505.1 Acidimicrobiia bacterium | reverse complement strand
CGAGCTCATCGGTGATCCAAGCCACGTCGGCACCGCTCGAGAACGCCCAGCCCAGGCCCCAGAGGCACTGCGAGACGACCAGTAGCGGGAACGCGGTGACGAAGCCGGTCATCGCCATTCCGGCGCTCATCACGATGTGGGCCACGACGAGCGCGAGTCGGCGACTGACCGCGTCGGCGAACACCCCGGCCGGCACCTCGGCGATCAACACCGTCAGGCCCTGGAATACCCCGATGAGGACGAGCTCGAAGGGGGACAGATCGGCGACGACGACGAGGTACAGGGCCGTCGCGAGCCACCAGCCGCGCGCGAGCGCGGCGCGGACCAGCGCCCACCGCAGGAACGCGGTGGTGAGATCGGAATACACGGGTGGGTGTCACCTCTCGAGTGCGAGCGCGAAGGAACGAAGCGCGCCGGCGTCGGCGGCCGGTCAGCTGGACTTCATGGTCCCGGTTCGGGACTCAGGCTTTGCGTGGAACTCGCACGGCGCACCCCCGAGGTGTCAGCGAATCCACCAACCATACCGACGGCGTCGTGCCCGGGCCGGTCACATATCCGACCTTCGCGAACGCGAGGCCCACGTGTCGCCTAACGAATCGCATCCCCGAAACCGCGCTGGAGCCGCGCTGCCGAGCCTGACACCTACCGCCGGCTCGGGGCGCATCGAGCCGGCGTTCTCGGACACTCTGGAGCAGGCAACTTGCCCGGCGTTATCGGCGCGCCCCTGACCGGCACTTTGGAGCGATGTGCTGCGTCGACACGCCGGGCGCCCTTGACCATATGTAGTCACTCTGTTAAATAACCAGTCTGTGAAACATCTGCAGGAGCGACGGCGACGATGACCGTGACGGCCCCCGATCGGTTCGACGTCGTCTTCGCCGCCTTGTCGGACCCTACGCGGCGCTCGATCGTGCGTCGGTTGGCCGACGGTGAGGCAACCGTGCTCGAATTGGCCGAGCCTTTCCCGATCAGTCTCCCGGCCATCTCCCGTCATCTGAAGGTCCTCGAGCGGGCGGGTCTGATCAGTCGCGGCCGAGATGGACAACGGCGGCCATGCCAGCTGCGGCCGGAGCCTCTGGTCGAGATCGCCGCATGGGCCGAGCACACACGAGCTGCGTGGGAGCACCGTCTCGACCGGCTCGATGCGCACCTCCGGCGCACATCTGACCGAACCGCATCCCCACCGACATCGGAGAAGCCATGAGCACTACCCCGATCATCACCGATCCGACGACGTGGGCTCTCGATCGTGAGATCGTCCTCGTTCGAGTTCTTGACGCCACACGCGAAGCGGTGTTCGCCGCGTGGACCGATGCGGATGCCTTCTGCCAATGGTTTGGTCCCGATGGGTTCACCTGCACTGTCCGAGAGATGGACGTGCGCCCGGGAGGTCGAGCGTGCTTCGACATGGCTTCCGGAGACGGCACCGTGTTCACGAATCGCTTTGACTACCTCGAAGTCGTTCCAGTCGAGAGGTTGGTGCTGGATCACGGGTCCGACGCCGACGATGACCCGGCACGCTTCCGAGTGACGATTGTCCTCGATGAACAAGCCGATGGAAAGACGGTGTTGACGCTGCGGCAGCTTCACCCAACCGTCGAGCAGCGAGTTGCAACCATCGGCTTCGGCGCTGTCGAGCTCGGTCTGCAGACGATGCAGAAGCTCGCTCGCCATCTGGGGTCGCCTGAATCCCCCGGCCGATGAAATCTCGCCGCGGGATAGGTCAACCAGTCCGACCGACCACCACCATTACCCGAAGGAGCCGCCATGTCGCGCGTCCGCATCCACAACTTCTCGATCTCGCTCGACGGGTTCGCCACCGGTGAGGGGCAGGCCCTCGACACGCCGTTCGGCCACGCCGGGCATCGGCTCCACGAGTGGATGTTCGCCACTCGGTTCGCACGCAGCGAAGTCCTCGGCGAGTCGGGCGGCACCGAGGGTGTCGATCACGTGATGGCCGATCGGCACGGACCCGGGATCGGTGCGGAGATCATGGGCGCGGGCAAGTTCGGCCCTCCGGGCTGGCAGGACGACCCGGAGTGGCGCGGGTGGTGGGGCGACAACCCGCCGTTCCACACGCCGACGTACGTCCTGACCCACCGTCCGCGCCCGTCGCTGGAGATGGAGGGTGGTACGACGTTCCACTTCCTCGACGCCACGCCAGCGGATGCACTCGAGGTGGCGCGTGACGCAGCCGCCGGCCAGGACGTCCGCATCGGCGGGGGCCCGACCATGATGCGCGCGTTCCTCGCCGCGGGTCTCGTCGACCACCTGCACGTCGTGCAGGTGCCGATCCTGCTCGGCCGCGGTGTTCGGCTGTGGGACGGCCTGGAGGCGTTGGAGCAGCAGTACGACGTGGAGGCGGTCTCGACGCCCGCCGGCGTCACCCACTTCATGTTCACGCGATGACGAGGCGGCACGTCGCGGTCACTCCTGCACACGGAACTGTGGGCACGCGCCGGAGGCGTCGCCTATCGCAACCTCGGCGTCGAGGACTCCGGAGACCCGCTACCCGGCTGGGTCTTCACCCAGGGCGTCGAGCTCGTCCTCGACGCTGAGGAACGCATGCGTGCCTGCGTTGCGGCAGGAGTGGCGCCAAGACTCGGACGATCTCGCGCAGACCCGAACCAGGGTCGGCGAGATGCTGGAAGACGCGATCAGCGCGAACGCCTTCGAAGGTCCCCGTGCCGAACGGCAGAGCATGGGCGTCAGCGCAGGCGACGATCGACCCATGACGTGCCGCCGCCGAGCACATCCTCGCCGACCGGTCGACGCCAACTGAACGTCCGCTCCCCAACCCGACGAGGTCGACGCCCGGTCCGCAACCGATGTCGAGTACAACGCGAGCCTCATTCAGGAGGTGGTAGGTCTGCTGCTTGTACCGCGCCACTGACGGCCAGGTCGCCATGCTCTCCTGCCACGCGACCGCGCCCGACGGATCGCTGCTGGAGTCCACGTCGGAATACGTCTGGCTCATCGTCGCAAGTCTCGCAGGGCGTCCCCGATCGCCGGCTGAGGGAGCCGTTGCCGAGCGGCACTTCGGGGACGGCCTGCGTTGTCGCCAGCGCGTTCGTGGACGCCCGATTAGTCGCCATCGAAGGCGGGCAGCGCGGTCCGGGCGCCGATGCTCGCCCTGTCCAGATAGCCGAACGTCCCTTGGTCGCGTAGTTCGGTGGCCGCCTCCACGAGCGCGCCCAGCGCGGCAAAGGCGAACCAGGCCCCCACCGAGACCCGCCGCACCCCAAGCTCGGCCAACTCGAGCACCGTTGGACAGCCGGGGCGGGCCACGATGTTGACGGGACGGTCAACATCACTCACCAGCCGACGCGGCACGGCTTCGAGGGCACACGCGTATCCGCACGGCAGCACCCACACGGTGGTTGCCTCGCGCGCG
>JACDGA010000291.1 GCA_013815505.1 Acidimicrobiia bacterium | reverse complement strand
GTCGCTCGCCGTCGACACGAAGCCCGTCGCCGGGGCCATCGCTCCGGTCGCGATGTGATCGATGGGAATGCGCTCGCCGCCGAAGGCGATCGCGCTGTGTCCCGTCGCCATCGCAGCCGTCGCCGACGAATCCTGTGGATCGAGGTCGGCCGTGGTCGCAGACAGACCGAGCGGGTCGAGCAGCTGTCGCTGCACGTGCGCGGCGTACGCCTCGCCCGTCACGGCCTCGACGACGAGACCGAGCACCGAGTACCCGACGTTCGAGTACTTGAACCGGTCGTTGCGCGCCAGTACGTCTGCGCGATCGCTCGCCAGCTCGACGAGCCTCGCCGTGTCGGGGAACGCGTACGACAGCTGCCAGTGATCGGCACGCCACCCGTCGCGCACGACGCCACCGCCGTGACCCAGAAGCTCCCGCAGCGTCACCTCGCCGATCGGCGTGCGGTCGAGATCGCTCACCAGGCTGGCGACGCGATCGTCGAGTCGCAGCTCGCCGCGTTCCGCAAGCGCGTGGATCGCCGTGGCCGTGAACGTCTTCGAGTGCGAGGCGATGCGGAAGCGGTCGTCGGTGGTGAGTGGTTCGCCGGACGTCAGGTCGGCGGCTCCGAACGCATGCGACGCCACGACGTCATCACCATGGAGGATCGCGAGCTGGACTCCAGGAACGCGGTCGAGCCGCTGATGCAACGCCAGCCATTGCTCGACGTAGCGCGCGGCGTCGCTGACGGCAGTGCGGGTGCGGTCGTCGTGTGAGATCGGTTCGCTCATCGCTGCGAGTCTCGGCGATCGGGCTCCCCGACGCTCAACCGGCGTGAGGAGTCGGCGTCAGCAGTGCCAGCAGCTCGGTGATGATCGTTGCGGTGAGTCCCCACACGTTCTCGTCGGCCACGTCGTAGAAGTGCATCTCGTGGCTCCGCCCACCGCGCGTCCACCATTCGACGCGGTGGACGCCGGGGCTGGCGAACGCAGTGAGCGGAACCCAGAACGCCCGTGTCACCTCGGTGCTCGTCGGTTGCAGCGGGAGCGGCGACACCACCGCAGCGACGACGGGCACGATGTAGCTGTTGCTGACGTCGGTGAACACGTGCGACAGCTCACCGAACGGCTCTGGTAGCTCGCGGTCGAGACCGACCTCCTCGTGCGCCTCGCGTACGGCCGCGTCGACGACGCGCTCTCCCTCGTCGATGCGCCCTCCGGGAAACGACACCTGGCCCTTGTGCGACCCGACGAGCATCGATCGCCGCGTGAGCAGCACCTCGGCGCCGTGCTCACCGTCGGCGACGGCCACGAGCACCGCCGCCACGCGGGAGCCCTGGAACGTCGGCTCGATCGGCTCGGTCGTCGTGATCGGCGAGACGACCCGCCGCACGTCGACGACCAGCGGCGTCGCCATGTCGTGCCCCGCCCGGCGTGACGTCAGTTCGTCGATGCCGATGATGGCGTCCAGCCGCTCTCGACCAGCTGTGCGAGGATCTCGGCGAGGCCGGCCGTCTTCAGATTGGCGAGCACTTTGCCGGGTGCCTCCTCACCTGCCTCGAACTCCTCCCACGCGGCAACGAGCTTGACGAGGTCGGGTGCTGGCCGCTCGAACGACATGCGGGCGAGGGTACCGCCCCCTCAGCGCTTGCGGCCGCGCCAGGCGTTGATGCCCTTGGCCGCCACTCTGCCGGCGGATCGCCCCGCGTCGCCGCGTTGGCCGCTCGCCGACCTCGGTGCGGCTGGCTCGAAGCTGCTGTACCACCACACGAACCCGTACACCACGGCGATGCCGGCGAGCACGGAGCGGGTGCCACCGTCGATGTCGAACCACGGCACGATGGCGGCGAGCAGCGCCACGACGATCAGCACCGGGTCGATCAGCCGGTGGATACGGCGCCCGATCACGGCGAACGCGCTGAGCGGCCCCTTGACGAAGGCAGCGTTGAGCACGATGGCACTGCCGATCGCCGCCGGCACGACCGGTGATGGGCTCTGCAGCCCGGAGGCGACGAGCATTCCGCCGATGAGGTACTCAGCCAGCTGATGAAGCCAGAAGGGGCGCCGCGCCCGGTCGGAACCGGGCCACGACGCCCCTTCTCGGAACTTCACGACGTGATGTCTACATCATCCCCGGCATGCCACCCATACCGCCGCCACCGGCGGGCATCGCCGGCTCGGGCTCGGGCTTGTCGGCAACGAGGCACTCCGTCGTCAGCACCATGGCGGCGATGGACGCCGCGTTCTGCAGCGCGGCTCGCGTCACCTTGGCGGGGTCGATGATGCCTTCCTTGAGGAGGTCGCTCATCTCGCCGGTCGCGGCGTTGAAGCCCATCGAGCCAGTCTCGGACTCGACCTGCTGGACGACGACCGAACCCTCGTGGCCAGCGTTCTCGGCGATGAGGCGCGTGGGCGCGACGAGCGCCTCCCACACGGTGCGAGCACCAGTGGCCTCGTCACCCGACAGCGAGTCGACGACGCCGCGCACGGCGTCACGGGCCCGGATGAGCGCCGTGCCGCCACCGGCGACGACACCTTCCTCGATGGCTGCCCTGGTAGCCGACACGGCATCTTCGATGCGGTGCTTGCGCTCTTTCAGCTCGACCTCGGTGGCCGCGCCGACCTTGATGACGGCGACACCGCCGGCCAGCTTGGCGAGGCGCTCTTGCAGCTTCTCGCGGTCCCAGTCGGAGTCGGTGTTGTCGATCTCCGTCTTGATCTGGCTGATGCGGCCCTGCACGTCGGCGCTCTCGCCACCACCGTCGACGATGGTGGTCTCGTCCTTGGTGATGATGACGCGCTTGGCAGTGCCGAGCAGATCGAGCGTGACGTTCTCGAGCTTGAGCCCGACGTCCTCGGTGATGACCTGACCGCCCGTGAGGGACGCCATGTCCTGCAGCATCGCCTTGCGGCGATCGCCGAACCCCGGCGCCTTGACGGCGGCAGCGTTGAACGTGCCACGGATCTTGTTGACGACGAGCGTCGCAAGGGCCTCGCCCTCGACGTCCTCGGCGACGATCACGAGCGGCTTGCCGGACTTCATGACGGCCTCGAGCGACGGCAGCAGCGACTGCACGGTCGAGATCTTGCCGCCGTGGAACAGCATGTACGGCTCGTCGAGCACGACCTCTTGCCGCTCGGCATCGGTGACGAAGTAGGGCGACAGGTAGCCCTTGTCGAACTGCATGCCCTCGGTGAACTCGAGCTCGGTGCCGAACGTGTTGGATTCCTCCACCGTGACGACGCCGTCTTTGCCGACCTTGTCGATCGCCTCGGCGATGACCTGGCCGACGGACGGATCGGCGGCCGAGTTGGTGGCGACGTGGGCGATCTCGGTCTTCTCGTCGATCTCCTGCGCCTGGCCGGCGATTGCCTCGACCGCAGCGGCGACGGCCTTTTCGATGCCTCGCTTGAGCCCCA
>JACDGA010000290.1 GCA_013815505.1 Acidimicrobiia bacterium | reverse complement strand
ACTCAGACGGTGGCGAGGACGTTGCCGTCGATCCAGCGCTCGAGCGTGGGTCCGCTCTCGAAGCTGGTGATCATCGCGTAGCGAGCGGCGTCGCCGGGATGGACGACGACGTGCCACAGGCGCTGCGTGTCGACGACGAACCGCGAACCCTTGTGCAGCGGCACGCGAGCCTCGGTCTCGGGGTCGGGCAGACCGTCGGGCCCGTTGTCCATCAACAGCATGTAGCTGTCGGGATTGTCGGTGAGCTCGAGCCACGTGCGCACGACCCAGCCCTCGCCGTCGGGATTGAAGCGGTTGTTGTCGTCACGGTGGATCGAACGGATCGCCTCGTCGCGCGACTGCGGAGCGAGCTTGATCACCCGCACACGCCCGAAGTTGGCGCCGACGCCGTCGACATAGTTTCGCAGCGTGGGAGTCGCCTCGGCATTCGAGGTCCACAGCGCGTCCTTGTCGGTCTTGCCCTTGTCCCAGAAGCCACGGCAATCGAGCTCGCCGTCGGCGGATGCGAGCGGGGCGAAGTTCGTGTCGCCGCCGCTCTTCCAGTCCATGTACTCGAGCGGCTCGAACTCGCTCGTCGGCACCTCGAAGGGCAGATCGTCAAGCACCACGTAACCGAGCTCGGCGAGCTGCGGCATGCGGTAGTGATCGGACTCGAGCGGAATCTGCAGACTCCAGTGTTCCTTCGTCGGCCAGAACGACTCCATGGCCCGGAAGTGTAGAGAGGCGATCGTCACACAGCTCGCGATGGTGGCGCGTGGCACGCCCTTGGCAGGCGTCAGCCGCCCGGCGGCACCGTGGCCGGTGGCAGCTTGATCATCGTCCCGGCGTCGATGTTGTCGGGATTCTTGATCTTGTTGAACCGGGCGAGCTCGAGATAGTTGAGGTCGAACCGCTCGGCGACGGCCGACAGCGACTCGCCGGGCTGGATCTCGTACGTGCGGGGTCGTGTCGTGGGCGGGATCGTGGTCGACGTGGTCGTCGTGGTGGTGTTGATCGGCGGCAGCGTGTCGCGACTCGCCGGTTCATCCGCGGCACCGCAGGCGCCGGCGAACACGGCGAGACCGATCGCTGCTCCCATCACGATCCCGATTCGTAGGGACCCTGCCACGGCGACCGATGTTACGACCGCCACACCGGTCAGTGGTGGCACCCGAGCGCCAATGCCGGCTTTGGCGGCAATAAGGCGGCGTCAGCGACGGCGAGCGACGACGTAATCCGCGAGCTGTGCCAGCTCGACCTTGGCGACCTCGTCGAACGGCGCGCCGGCGAGCACATCGAGGGCCTCGCGAGAACATGATGCGATTCGCCGTTCGATCACGTCGAGCGCACCGCAGTCGACGATGACCTGTTGCATCCTGGCGACTGAATCGGCATCGAGGTCGGGAACGCCGACGCCGTCGAGCACCACTCGCTGGGCATCCGTCGCGGCAGCGACCGCCTCGGCGAGCAGCGGCGTCGGCTTGCCCTCGCGCAGGTCGTCGCCGACGGGCTTGCCGGTGACGGACGGATCGCCGAACACGCCGATGACGTCGTCACGCAGCTGGAACGCGTCGCCGAGCGGCAACCCGAACTCGCTCAACGGCGCCGACAGCTCGTCGAATCGCGCGGGACCCGCCGCCGCGGCGCCGACGTGCAGCGGGCGCTCGATGCTGTACTTGCCCGACTTGTAGCGGCAGATGCGGGCCGCCTTGTCGGCGCGACGGTCTCGTTGCGCGCTGCCGAGCATGTCGAGCACCTGCCCGACGTTGAGCTCGACACGCAGACGGTTCCACAGCTCCCACACCGTCGCGTTGGCGCAGCTGAGCAACTGGTCGGAGAACACGAACGTGAGGTCGCCGATGAGGATCGCCATGCCGTCGCCGAACCGGCGGGCATCACCTGCCCACGCCGCCCGCTCGTGCAGGTCGGCGTACACAACATGCGTGGTGGGTGCCCCCCTGCGCGTCGAGGCGCCGTCCATGACGTCATCGTGGAACAGTGCGAAGGCGTGCATCAGCTCGAACGCCGAGCAGATGTCGATGACGGCGGCGTCGCTGGTGTCACCACCGGCAGCCACGTAGCCCTCCCAGCAGAACGCCGCTCGCAACCGCTTGCCGCCGCCGAGCACGAACCGCTGCACCTCGGCGAACGGTCCGTCGAGGTCGGGATCGAGGGCCACCCATTCGTCGCGGTGTGCGGCGAGCACATCGCGGAGCCGTCGTTCGACCCGGCCGGCGATGTCCTCGAGGATCGGCGGCACCGGTGTGGCTGCGCCTGGCGTCATTCGGCGCGTTCGACGTCGCCGGGTTCGCCGGCGTCGATGATCTCGTCGACGCGCACCTGCGCCGCCGTGATGCGCTCACGACACAGGGTGATGAGCGCCTGTGCCCGCTCGACGCGATCGGCGAGCCGGTCGACGTCGACGTCGTCACTTTCGAGCTCGCCGAGGATGTCGTCGAGCTCGGACAACGCCTGCGCGTAACCGATCTCGTCAGCCACCGTTGTCACCTCGGCTCGGGCGTGGTGGACGTGCGTCGTCCGACTCGTGCACGGCGGTGACGGTACTGCGCACCTCGCCGTCGCGGACCCTCGTTGCCAGCGTCGCACCCGACGCGACGTCGGCGATGCTGCGCACGAGCCGTCCGTCGGCCGTGGTGGTGATGGACCATCCCCTCGCCAGCGCCACGGCGGGATCGACGGCGTCGACCTTGGCGCCGAGCACCGCGAGCTGGGCCGCTGCGGCAGTGAGTGCGCGCGGCGCGACGAGTCGCAGCGCCGCATCGACGCGATCGACTCGTCGGCCGCGGTCGCGCAGCGTCCGCTGCGCTGACGCCGTGATGGTTCGGTGGCGGGCGGTCAGCGCAGAGTCGGCGCGCCCCAGGTTGCGCCGTGCCCCCGCCCCGAGTTGACGGCGCCGCACGGCGAGTCCTCGAACCGAGCCCGACACAGCTCGCTGCGCGAGTCGGCGTGCCGTCTCGGCGCGCGTCGAAACGGCACGATCGCACGCTGCGAGCCGGCCGGCGACTCGGTGGCCGAGCTCGTTGGCCCGCCGGTCGAGGTCGTGCTGGAAGGCCCGGACCCGGTCGATGACCACCTGCGCGCACGCCGTGGGGGTCTTGCACGCGGTGTGCGCGACCTCGTCGGCGATGCTGCGGTCGTTGTCGTGCCCGATGCCGGTGATCACGGGCAGATCGCAGGCGGCGATGGCGCGGGCGACGAACTCGTGGTCGAACGTCGCCAGATCGCTCTTGCTCCCGCCGCCGCGCACCACGGCGACGACGTCGATATCGGCGCGCCCGGCGAGACCACGGATGGCACGCGCGACCTGCATCGGCGCCCCGGCACCCTGCACCCTGGCGTGGGCGAGCTCGACGACGAAGGCGAGGCCGCTCTCTTCGAGGTTCGTGCGGAAGTCGTG
>JACDGA010000289.1 GCA_013815505.1 Acidimicrobiia bacterium | reverse complement strand
GAGGTGCTGGGTGTAGTCGTAGATGGGAACGGGCACCGACGCCCCTGCGCTCAGCGCCGCGAGCTGGTCGTTGAGCAGAGGCCAGTCGAACGCGTCGGGATGGTCGTAGTTGGCTCGGGCCCGCGTCCCGAAGTCGTCGTCGGCGCGATCGACGTAGTACGAGTCGAGCTTGATCAGAGCCAGGTGGCTCTCGCCGGCCAGCGCGGCGAGTCGCTCGGACACGGTCGTCTTGCCCGACGAGCTGCCACCGGCGACGCCGATGACGTAGGGGCGCCCGGCCGTCGGCTCGGAGATCGGGACGTCGGCGACCGTCATGGCGTGCCCGAGGGTAATCGATCCCGATGTATTACTCTTTGGCGCCATGACGATGGATGAAGCAGATACGTCGCCCGGTCGCCGGCCCCGCTCGGGCGAATCGGGGGCGCCGGTCGGATCCATCCTCAGCATCGTGCTCGCTGTGGTGGCGGTGCTGATCGGCCTGTTCATCCTGCGCCAGATCGACGACGACGGCGACGGGGGTGCCACCGACCCCGACACCACGCTCGGAACCGGCGACACGAGTGGCAGCACCGATCCCAACGCCACCACCGGCACAGGCACCGGTCCGGTCAACACGACGACGCCGCCCACCGTCGACGTCCGCGAGGGAGCGACCGTCGTCGTGGCGAACGCCAACACCACGGGCGGCTCCGCCTCGCAGATGAGCGAACAGCTCGAGGATGCCGGCTTCACCATGAGCGCGCCGCTCGACGCCGCCGGTGACGAGCGCCAGCTCGACGAGTCGAAGGTGTACTTCCAGGACGGCAACCGCCGCGCCCGCAACGTCGCACTGACGCTCGCCCGGTTGCTCGGTGGGGTGCAGGTGCAGAAGTTGCCGGGCGAGATCCCCGTCGACGGCGGCGAGACCGATGGCGAGGTCATCGTGATGCTCGGCGTCGACGCCGCCGGCAAGCAGCTCGACGAACTCGGCGGCTGACCGCAGCGGACGCGACCCAGCACATCGAACGGCGGGTGTTCGACGTGCTCGTGCTCTCGTCGGCGCGTGAGCCGCCTCGTGCCCTCGCTCAGGAGCTCACTCGGCGGCGGGTCGCCTCGAGCAGCATGCGCGTCGCCTCGCCGAGTCGGTCGAGCGTGTCCGTCATCGCCGCCGCGAGACCGAATCGCTCCCGCAGCGACACGGTGGGGATCGCGATGTCGACGGGCCAAGCATGGCGGTCGATGTCGCCGGCGACGACGGCGAGCGACACGCCGGCCTCGTGGCACAACTCGCGCACGCCGCCGACGACCTTGCCGTGGCCGCTCGTGGCGTCGAGGTGACCCTCGCCCGTGATGACGAGGTCGGCGCCGACGATGGCGTCGGCGAGGCCCACTTCGTCGGCCACGATGTCGAAGCCCGGCACGAGACGGGCGCCGAGCACGGCCAGGCCGCCGGCGAGACCGCCAGCCGCGCCGGCGCCACGCAGCTCGGCGATGTCGGCGCCGTACGCCTCCCGGTAGCGACCAACGAGCTGCTCGAGGCGGGCACGCAGCCACTGCACCTGTGCCGGCGACGCGCCCTTCTGCGGGGCGAACCCCTCCGCGGCCTCGACGAAGCGCGTCGTGACGTCGCAACCGACCTCCACCGTGATGCCCCTGAACCGGTGTGGGCTGCCGAGCGCGCTGATTGCGCCCAGACCGCCGTCGGTCGTGGCGGAACCGCCGACGCCGACGACGATGCGGCGGGCTCCTCGACCGATCGCCTGGTCGAGCACCTCGCCGACCCCGAACGTCGATGCCGCGACGGGATCGTTGTGCTCGGCGCCGCCGGCGAGCAGCAGACCGCAGGCGCGAGCCGTCTCGACGACGGCGAGACCGTCCTTCAGCCGCCACGCACACTCGACTGGGTCGCCGAGCGGACCGGTGACCGTGGACGACGTGGTGGCGCCGCCGAGCACGTCGAGCGTGCCCTCGCCGCCGTCCGCCATCGGGATCTCGACGACGTCGTGTCCCTCGCGGCGGCAGGCGGCGGCGATCGCCGCAGTTGCCTCACCGGCCGTGGCGGTGCCCCGGAACTTGTCGGGCGCGACGACGATGCGCACGTCGCCGACGCTAGTAGCGGCCCGATTCCTGACCGCAGCGGTAGGATTTCGACCCATGGCCGTCACCGTGCGCATCCCCACCACCCTGCGTCCGCTCTCGGGCGGTGCCACCACCGTCGACGTCGAGCCCGGCACGCTCGGCGACGTCATCTCGTCGCTCGAGACGGCCCACGCCGGATTCCGCGATCGCCTCCTCGACGATGCCGGAAGCCTGCGCAAGTTCGTCAACGTGTTCGTCGACGACGACGACGTGCGCTACCTCGACGGTCTCGACACCAAGGTCCCCGACGGTCAGACGGTGAGCATCATTCCCGCCGTCGCCGGCGGGTAAGTCGTATCGCTGCGGGCTCCGGCGCCGCTGCGCTTCGCCGTCGCGCCGCGTGTGCCTCGTCGCTGGCGCTTCCCTCGGCACGCGCTGCGGGCTCCGGCGCCGCTGGACGTTGCGCCGTTAGCAGTCCTCGACGTAGAGTGCTAGCACTCGGTGACACCGAGTGCTTGAAGTCGCACACACGTCCAACGGAGGACACACATGGCCAAGATGATCGCGTTCGACACGGAGGCCCGGCGTGGGCTCGAGGCGGGGATGAACAAGCTCGCCGACGCAGTTCGGGTGACGCTGGGACCGAAGGGTCGCAACGTCGTGCTCGACAAGAAGTGGGGCGCTCCCACCATCACGAACGACGGCGTCTCGATCGCCAAGGAGATCGAGCTCGAGGACCCGTACGAGAAGATCGGTGCCGAGCTCGTCAAGGAAGTCGCCAAGAAGACCGACGACGTCGCCGGTGACGGCACCACGACGGCCACGGTGCTGGCGTGGACGATGGTCCGCGAGGGCCTGCGCAACGTGGCCGCCGGGGCCAACCCGATGAGCCTGAAGCGTGGCATCGAGGCGGCCGTCGAGGCAGCCGTCGAGAGCATCAAGAGTCTCGCCGTCGAGGTCGACTCGAAGGATCAGATCGCTCAGGTCGCGTCGATCTCGGCCGCCGACGAGGAGATCGGCACGATGATCTCCGACGCCATCGACAAGGTCGGCAAGGACGGGGTCATCACCGTCGAGGAGAGCCAGACCTTCGGCATGGAGATGGACCTCGTCGAGGGCATGCGCTTCGACAAGGGCTACATCTCGCCGTACTTCGTGACCGATACCGATCGCATGGAGGTGTCGCTCGACGATGCCTACGTGCTGCTCGTCTCGTCCAAGATCACGGCGGTGCGGGACTTCGTGCCCGTACTGGAGAAGGTGATGCAGTCGAGCAAGCCGCTCGTCATCATCGCCGAGGACATCGAGGGCGAGGCACTCGCCACGCTCGTCGTCAACAA
>JACDGA010000288.1 GCA_013815505.1 Acidimicrobiia bacterium | reverse complement strand
CAAGAACGCCCTCAAGTACGCAAGAAGTCGCTACTTCGAGGAGTTCCGCGACGGCGACTGGCGCATCGATCCGCGTGCCGACCTCGGTCGCATCGAGCGCCAGCAGCACTTCATCCGCGAGGCGGTCGGTGAGGCTCTCGAGCAGATCGAGCAGGATCCGTTCGCCGCCGGCAGGCTGCTCAAGGCCGTGCTCGCCTCGGTGCGTGTCGACGGTTCACTCGACCCGAAGTCGGCCGCCCGGTCACTGCGGGCAGCGGCAGAGGACGGGCTCGTCACCGTGCAGATCCCCGTCTCAGGAGCGACGATCGACGGGCAAGCGGCCGTGCGGATGGACGAGGGGGCAGAGCCGATCCTCGACTACTTCCGCGGCAAGGGGAAGCTGCCGGCTGGCGCCACGTCAGACACCGTCGGCGGTTGAGGATGAAGGCACTGGTACTCGCCGGCGGGGCGGGCACTCGGCTCAGGCCCATCACCCACACGAGCGCCAAGCAGCTCGTGCCGGTCGCCAACAAGCCGATCCTGTACTACGGGCTCGAGGCGATGGTCGACGCCGGCATCACCGAGATCGGCATCATCGTCGGTGACACGCGTGTCGAGGTCGAGGCGGCCATCGGCAACGGCGCCGCGTTCGGCGCCAGCGTGTCGTACATCCCCCAGACCGCGCCGCTCGGACTCGCCCACTGCGTGCTCATCGCCGACGAGTTCCTCGGCGACGACGACTTCGTGATGTACCTCGGCGACAACTTGCTCGAGCAGGACCTTCGCTCGTTCGTCGATGCCTTCGAACGGGCACGCTCGTCGCCGCAGCCACCGAACGCGCAGATCCTGCTCAAGCGCGTCGCCGACCCGCATCGCTTCGGTGTCGCCACCCTCGACGACGACGGACATGCCGTGCAGCTCGTCGAGAAACCGGAGGTGCCCCCGTCGGACCTCGCGCTCGTCGGCGTCTACCTGTTCGACCGCACCATCCACGACGCCGTGCGTGCGATCCGGCCCTCTGCACGCGGCGAGCTGGAGATCACCGATGCCATCCAGTGGCTCATCTCCAATGGATACCGCGTCCGTACCGAGCTGCTGACCGGCTGGTGGATCGACACCGGCAAGCTGACGCCGCTGCTCGAAGCGAATCGTCTCTTGCTCGACAAGCTCGAGCCGCGCATCGACGGTGATGTCGACGCCGATTCGGTGATCGATGGCAAGGTCGTCATCGAGCAGGGTGCAGAGATCCGGGGATCGACGATCCGTGGCCCCGTCGCGATCGGCGCCGACACCGTCGTCGTCGACAGCTTCGTCGGCCCGTACAGCGCCATCGGTGCCAACTGTCATGTCGAGGGCAGCGAGATCGAACACTCAGTCGTGATGAACGACTCGATCGTGACCGGCATCGCCCGTCTCGAGGACAGTCTGATCGGCCGCGAGGCCGTCGTCTCGCGTTCACGACGTCGACCGCGGGCGCTGCGCCTGATGGTCGGTGATCACTGCCAGGTCGACGTCGAGTGACGTCGTCCACCAACCGCGGAGGAGCACAACCAGCATGCCGACCGTGACGACGAGCGACGCCATCGAGGGTGTTCACATCGTCGAACCCGACATCCACGGTGACCAGCGCGGGCTGTTCATCGAGACCTACCGGCGCGAGTGGTTTCCCAACGGGCGCGAGATGGTGCAGGCCAACAGGGCCAACCGTCAGGCGGGCGCGCTTGTCGGGCTGCACTACCACCTCCATCAGGCCGACTACTGGTACGTGCCGTTCGGCACGGCGATGGTCGTCCTGCACGACCTGCGCGAGGGCGGGCCGACCGACGGTGCCACGCTGAGCCTCGAGCTCACCGGTGAGAACCACTGCGGCGTCTTCATCCCGCCGGGCGTCGCCCACGGCTTTGCCGCCGTGACGGACATGGTGATCACGTACCTCGTCGACGGCTACTACAACCCCCAGGACGAGCTCGGCGTCGCCTGGGACGATCCCGACGTCGCGGCCGACTGGGGGATCACGGGTCCCGTGCTGTCCGAGCGCGACCAGTCGAACCCACGCCGCAGCGACCTGCCAGCGGGCCGCCGCCCCTACTGGAAGATGCGAACGTAATGCTCACGGGTTCGTCGTCCGCTTCGCTTTCGCCCCTGGTGGCGGGCTCGTCGTCCGCTGCGCTTTCTCCCCTGGTGGCGGGCTCGTCGTCCGCTGCGCTTTCTCCCCTGGTGGCGGGCCCGTCGTCTGCTGCGCTTTCTCGTCGCGCCGCGTGCGGCTCGTCGCTGGCGCTTCCCTCGCCGCGCGTGCCGAGCCCGTCGCGCTGGTCAGGCCCGTGCTCATGACGACGGTCATGGTCACCGGGGGCGCCGGGTTCATCGGGTCCAACTTCGTGCACTACTGGCGCGAGCACCATCCCGACGACCACGTGGTCGCGCTCGACGCACTGACGTACGCCGGTGTGCGTGAGAACGTCGAGGGCCGAGACGGTGTCACGTTCGCCCACACCGACATCGGCGACACCGAGACGGTCGCCGCGCTGCTGGCCGAGCACGACGTGGACGTCATCGTCAACTTCGCCGCCGAGTCGCACAACAGCCTCGCGATCCTCGACCCCGCCCGCTTCTTCCGCACCAACGTGCTCGGCACGCAGGGCCTGTGCGAGGCGGCACGCCGAGTCGGCGTCGCACGGTTCCACCACGTGTCCACGTGCGAGGTGTACGGCGACCTCGCGCTCGACGCCACCGAGGCGTTCACGGAGTCGTCGCCGTACCGGCCGCGCACGCCGTACAACGCAGCGAAGGCGGGCGGCGACCACGTCGTGCGCGCCTACCACGAGACCTGGGACCTGCCCATCACGATCACCAACTGCGCCAACAACTACGGCGCCTACCAGTTCCCCGAGAAGGTGATCCCGTACTTCACGACGCTCGCACTCGACGACCAGCCGCTCCCGCTCTACGCCTCGACCGACAACCGTCGCGAGTGGATCCATGCCCTCGACCACTGCAGGGCGATCGATCTCATCCTCGATCGCGGGCGCGTCGGCGAGACGTACCACGTGGGAACGGGCGTCGAGAAGAGCATCCTCGAGATTGCCGACACCGTGCTGGGCCACCTCGGCAAGCCCGACGACCTGAAGACCATCGTGCCCGACCGTCCGGGTCACGACCGCCGTTACGTGCTCGACTTCACGAAGATCGGCGACGAGCTGGGCTGGGCGCCACAGGTCGAGTGGGACACCGGTATCGCCGAGACGATCGACTGGTACGCAGCGCACCGCCCGTGGTGGGAGCCGCTGCGTGACCGTGCGCCGGTTGCCGAGGGCAGCGCCTGGGCGTCGTGACCGCGCATCGGTGGCGACGGTGAAGCTGCTCGTCACGGGCGCCGGCGGCCAGCTCGGCCGCGAGCTCGTGCTGTATTCCGAGGCGCAGGGGAGC
>JACDGA010000056.1 GCA_013815505.1 Acidimicrobiia bacterium | reverse complement strand
ACTGGAACGGGTTGGCCGCCGTGGCATCACGCGCGAATGTCGAAAATCGCGACGTTCTCAGAACTCGCCTGAGAGCCTCAACCCTGAACGATCCTGACGGTCTGACCGGTGGCCTCGCTCGTGCACGAGGACGTGCCGTCGTCGCGGATGTCGGCGATCACCGCTGCGACGTTCAGGTCGCAGACGTTTGCGGCAACTCCGGCAGCGACGCCGAGACCGACGTTCGCGTCTCGAAGAAGGTTGTTCGCTACGTCATTGACGGTGACGTTCACGATCCCGCCTGTGAACAGCGGTCCAACGGCACTGGCGGGGGATCCCAGTGCCGGTAGCGCTGGCGCGGCGATGGCGCCGGCCAGGATTGCGACGGCTGTGAAGTGTTTGACCTTGTTCATAATGGGGTTTCTCCTCTGGGTGATACCTGTGGGGTGCCGGCGATGGTGCAGAACGGGGTCCGCTGCAACGTCGGCGCTCTTTCTCTCACTAGGTACACGCGATGCTCGGGCCGACATGATGCGGGATCGGAGGATTTCTGCAAGACCAGCGTGAACGAACGATGGGCGAGGAGCCTCCGGCGGGTGCCGACCACGCCGACATCGTTCAACTCGCCCCAGTGGCGCCAGACCGAGCGGAGCCGCCGCCACGAGCATCAGCTGATCGACGTCCGTCCACCGCCGCCCCCCGAGGAAGCGGTGCTCCAGCGCGAGGACGCGGAGGCTGTGGCCGCTGCGCGGTGCCGGCGTTCAGCGCGGACGGATGTCCGTGAACCGCACCTCGAGGTAGTAGCCGCGGCGCTCGACCCGGTCGAGCCGGTCGGCATCGAGTCCCAACGCGCCCGGCGTGCTCGGAGGCGCCTCGATCGTGCCAGAGACGACGAGGCGTGCACGATCGATGACGTCGACGGGTGATTCTCCCTCACCGACGAGCCGCACCCACACGAGGCCCCGACCGCCTCGCAGCCGGGCCCAGAACCCCTCGTCCGCCGGTACGTCGTGCACGACGAGACCTGCGCCGGCGAACGGGCACCCGACCTGGTCGCCCGGCGTCGCATCGAGCTGGACCGGTTCGGCACACCGATCTCGCGGACGCGACGTCGCTGGCGGTTGCGCCAGCGCAGCCGTGACCGCCGGACGTGTCGCCGCCGCGGTGACAGGAGCACGCTCGGCGACCTCCGCGGGATCGCCGTTCGACGAGATGATGATGACGGCGGCCACAACGCTCGCCACGACGGCGGCGGCGGCGCCGCCCAGCTGGGCGGCACCGTTCGAGCGCAGCGCCTGCGCCGGTTTCGACGACACGATCGATGTGGCGGCCCGTCGAACGGCCTCGACCGCAGGAAGGATCAGCCAGCCGGCGAGGCTCCTCTTGCGTTCGCTCACCGGTTCGGCGAGTGCACGGCACGTGTCGCAGCCTTCGAGGTGTTGCTCGCCGTCGAGTCGGTCGACACGACGGCCGTCGCCGGCCGACAGCGCCAGCAGCACGGCCCGGCAGCGGTTGCTCGGCAGGCTCACCTTGCGGAGCGCGAGCACGAACTCCAGGCGCAGCAGCGCTCGCGCTCTGGCGAGCCGCATCGCGATCGCGCCACGACTGGAACCCGACTCCTCGGCGAGCGTGTTGAGATCGATGCCCTCCGCCTCGTGACGGAGCAGCAGTGTCCGTTCGTCGACGTCGAGCTGCTCGAGGGCAGCCGCCAGCGCGTCGGTCTCCTCGCGGGCGAGGGCCGTCTGCTCCGGGCCGTCGTCGCCGTGATGCTCGACGAGTCGGTGCAGGTGCCGTCCGTGGACCGCCTCGCTGCGACCGTGTTCGGCAACGACGTTGCGAGCCGTCACGATGGCGTAGGGACGGAGCGACTCATCGTCGAGGCGATCGCGCGCCGACGCAACGCGAACGAGCGTCTCCTGGGTGAGGTCCTCGACGAGCTGCGGATCGCGGATCCGAGTGGCGACGACACGACGGACGATCTCAGCGGCGTCGCGGAGCGCATCGCCTGCTCGATCGTCTGTTCCCGCAGCCATCCGGAAACGGTACCCCCGTCGTCACACAGACGAACCGGTCGCACCGGGATCTCGAAGTCGTAGCGCCCGTTCGACCCTGCTGTCCTGCGGCTCGAACAGGACGAGCCCGAGATCGGCAAGCTCGTTCAGCCAGCCGACCATCGGCCACCACCCCCATCGCGCCCGGAAGCGGCGGGCGTTGGCGACGATCTCCCCGGTCCGACGGGGATCGAGCCGCGTCGGCGCGTGCCATTGGTGGTACGCGGTCCCACCGCTCGACCACGCCATCGGAACACCCAGCGCCTTCGCTCGCAGGGCAAGGTCGGTGTCCTCGGCGCCGTAGCCCTCGTAGCCGGAGTCGAACCCGCTCAGCTGCTCCCACGTCCGGCGGCGAACGGCGAAGCTGAGCGACCAGAACAGGTGATGATCGTCACCGAATCGCACACCCGATGCCGGGGCGACGGGCCGGACGGGGTGCGGCTGAGAGCGGGACGACAGCATCGCATCGTCGATCGCAACGTCGCTCTCGTCGATGCCGACGTCCCAGTCCTCGACGAGGTAGCGCACCGGGCCGCAGACGAGCGCGTGCGGCGCCGCGCGCAGGGCGTCGACGTAGCTGCCGACGAGTCCGCGCCCGGGGACGCAGTCGACGTCGAGGAAGACGAGATCGGCGGTGGCACTCGCCGCCCCGCCGAGGTTGCGCGCCCGAGCCAGCGGGAGTGGCGACCCCGCCTGGTGGTCCAGCTGCAGGCACCGCGCACCGTCGCCACCGCTGCGCCTGACCTCGCCGGCAAGACCCGGTTCCGACCCGATGTCGACGACGATGACCTCGTCAGGGACCCTCGCCTGGCGCTGGAGCGCCGACAACGTGCGTCGCAGGTGCCCGTGCCGGCCCGCGGCGACGATCACGACGGCGACGCTCATTGGTGTCGCTCGCGAGGCTCGCTCACCCGCAGTGCACCCGGTCGACAAGCGCCGCCGCGCGCTGTGCGCCGAGACCGTCGTAGTAGCGATCCCACCTGGAGGGATCGAGTTGGTCGGCGAGGGCAGCCAGCGAGGTCATGTCGGCGGGTGCGGGCCACGCCTCGAGCGTGACCGCGAGGCCGGCCCGCTCGAGCGCCCTCGAGCGTTCGAGCTGCTCGTCGAAGGGGCGTCGCTCGGGCACGATCACCGTACGAGCCCTGCACGCAGCAGCTTCGGCGACCGACGCCCAGCCCCCCGCGGTGATCACCACATCGGCGCTCGCCATGTGCGCTCCGACGTCTGGCACCGGGCCGAGGCTCGTGCTGTGCGTCCCTCGCCACCGTTGCGGCAGACCGACGATCGTCGCTCGCCATCCCGGCGGCAGGTGCTCGCGCCGCCAGCGCTCCTCGGGGAACGAGGTTCCCCCTGCACCAACGACGACGAGCAGTGCGTGCGCTGCCGTGTCGGCGTGAACGCGCGGACGGGGTTGTTCCCCGTCGCCTCGCTGCACAACGGCATCGTCGTAGCGGCTGAAGGCGCCGGTGAAGTGCCACCGCTCGTCGATTCCCTCGACCGGTCCCTCCAGCGCCCTGTGCTGTGGTACCCAGACCGCGTCGGCAGAGGCGAGGCCGACGGCGTGCGGTGCATCGTCGCGTTGCCCCGACTGGCGCACGGCGACGACCCGCAACCCGGCGAGACGGCCCCACACCGCAACCTCCATCGACACGTCCGTGACGAGCGTGTGGCACTCGAAGCGGTCGACCACGTCGGCGAGCGCGCGTGTGCGGGCACGCAATTCTTGGCACGACGGGGCGTGGTGCCACGGGCCAACCGTCGGTCGTGGACGGTCGGGGATGTCGCCGGGGAGTTCGACGACGGGGCACGGCAGCGATGCCGTGCGCAGCGATCCTCCCATCGGACCGCCAGCAGCCACGACGCGCGATCGGAGATGCGGGATCACGCATCGTGCCCGGGCGCAGTGTCCGGATCCTCCGTCGTGGACGTACCAGAGGATCGCCGGCTCAGACATCCGCAGCGACCAGCGCGCTCCGGGATCTGCGCGCGGCGACGACCTCCTCGAATCGGCGTTCGTAGCGCTCGACCATCACGTCGGCACTGAATCGCTCCTCGGCGACCTGCCGGCAACCTCGTCGATCGAGCTGTCCCGCGCTGTCGATGGCCGCGGCGAGCAGGTCCAGGTCCCCGAACGGCGCGATCCGGCCGCTCCGGTGGTCGAGCAATTCGGAGACGGCACCCCGATCGAACGCAGCGACCGGCGTCCCGCAGGCGAGCGCCTCGGCGATGACGAGCCCGAACGGCTCCTCCCACGCCGGGGTGACGACGGCGACCCGTGCGCTGCCGACCACGCCGGCGAGCTCGTTGGTGGCGAGATGACCGAGATAGGTGGCGCGGGGTCCGAGCAACGGCACCACGTGCTGCTCGAAGTAGCGCTCGTCCTGGATCGGGCCGACGATGTCGATTTCGATGCCGGCGAGCGCAGCCGCTCCAAGTGCGAGGTGCGGCGCCTTCTCCGGTGCGATGCGACCGAACCAGACCGCGCGGTCGCCTCCCGAACCCGCTGTCCACGAGCGCAGGTCGATCCCGTTGTGGATGACCTCGATGTGCGCGACCCCGCTCCAGAGCGCAGCGTTCGCAGCGGAGACGGAGATCAGCGTCGGTCTCTGCTTCGAATCCGCGGCAAGCGCGAGGGCGGACTCGAGCCACACGGTCGGCGGTGAGTGCAGCGTCGCCGTCATCGCCGACGGGATCAACCCCGCGGTGGCGAACGGGAGGTAGTGACACGAGTTCACGTGCACCACGTCGTGACCAGCCTTCGACAGCCGGAGCACCGCATCGAGGTAACTGTGGTGCTCGGAGACAACCGTCGCCGGCGCGCTCGAGACGTCCATGCGGGCGGAGGCCGTACCCGTGAAGTCGACGGGCAGCAGCGGGCTCACGGCGTATGGGCCGTCTCCACCGGCGGCGTACACCGTCACGTCGTGCCCGCGCCGCACCAGCCCACTGCCGAGCACGTGGGTGTGCATCTCGAGACCGCCGAGGAACGGCTCCGTGATCGGGAATCTGGCTCCGGCGAGGATGCCGACGTCCATGTTCACTTCCTTCGTTCGCTCTGTCGATACCCCGGAATGCTGGCCGTCAACCTGCTCGCCACGTCCGCGCGATCGGCCGGAGCACAGTGAACTCGACGCTGGGTGCCCTGGCACGATGCTGCGTTTGCAACCGACGTGCCGTGGGTACAACCGGGGATCGCCCGCTCGAACGTCATCGCCCGCAGCCTCCAGGATCTCGGTGCAGCCACCTGGTTCGGCGGCCTGCTGATGGGCGCGACCGCTACCAACCCTGCGGTCGGCGACATCGACGACGAGCGGCAACGGGGCAGGGTCATGAACGGCGTGTGGCGCAGATGGTGGCCCGTCAGCGCAGCCGGCATCGCCGCTCACCTCGTCGGCGGCGCGCTCGTCACCATCGGCAACCGTGAGCGTCTCATCGCGCAGCGAGGTGTCGTCAGCCTCAGCGTCGGCCGCTCGGCAGTGACCGGAGCGGCCCTCGCTGCGACCGCGTATGCCGGCTTGCTCGGCAAGCGGATCTCGGACGCGGGAGACGTCCCGGTCGCCGACGGTACGACGCCGTCGGCGCAAACGCCCTCGAACATCGCTCAGGCACTCCGCCACGAGCACGTCCTGCAGTGGGTGACGCCTGCGCTCGTCGGGATGCTGATCGTGGCCGGCGCAGCGCAAGGCGAACAGCAGCGACCGTCGCACGTCCTGCGCGGCGTTCTGCGCCGGCTCGACCCGACGTCCTAGACCGAACGCAATCCCAAGGAGCACATGTGCCGACGAACAAGTCCGAACAGCCGTCGAAGACGGCGAGTAGCGCCGGCAACAAGGCCGCCAGCAAGGCGACCAAGGCAAGCAAAGCCAGCAAGCCGAGCAAGCCGAGCAAGAAGAAGGCTGCCCCCATGCGTGCCGGCACCGAGGAGGTGAGGTTCGACGTCGGGACGGGCGGCGAGACCCATCAGACCGTGATCGACGGCGGCCCGACGCTGACCTCGGCGCAAGGCATGCCGGTCGCCGACGACCAGAACACGTTGAAGGTCGGCGACCGCGGCCCCGCGTTGCTCGAGGACTCGCACTTCCGCGAGAAGATCTTCCACTTCGATCACGAGCGGATCCCCGAGCGCGTGGTGCACGCTCGGGGCTATGGGGCGCACGGGTTCTTCGAGCCCTACGAGGGCGCCGCCGATCTGACCCGAGCCGACCTGTTCCAGCGCCCCGGTGAGCGCACGGAGGTGTTCGTGCGGTTCTCCACGGTGGCGGGCAACAAGGGATCGTTCGACCTCGCCCGTGACGTGCGCGGCTTCGCCGTCAAGTTCTACACGCAGGAGGGCAACTGGGACCTCATCGGCAACAACATCCCGGTGTTCTTCATCCAGGATGCGATCAAGTTCCCCGACGTCGTCCATTCGGTCAAGCAGCAACCCGACAGAGGGTTCCCGCAGGCGCAGTCGGCCCACGACAACTTCTGGGACTTCATCTCGTTGATGCCCGAGGCGACGCACATGGTCATGTGGACGATGTCGGATCGTGCGATCCCCCGTTCGTTCCGGTTCATGGAGGGCTTCGGCGTCCACAGCTTCCGGTTCATCGACGCCGACGGCGAGTCGAGGTACGTCAAGTTCCACTGGAAGCCGGCGCAGGGCCTCCAGTCGGTGATGTGGAACGAGGCGGTCAAGATCAACGGTGCCGATCCCGACTTCCATCGTCGCGACCTGTGGGATGCGATCAGTTCTGGCGACTTCCCCGAGTGGGAGCTGTGCGTGCAGGTGTTCGATGACGCATTCGCCGACGACTTCGACTTCGACATCCTGGATGCGACGAAGATCATCCCCGAAGAGCTCGTCCCGCTCCGTCCGATCGGTCGGATGGTGCTCGACCGCGTCGTCGACAACTTCTTTGCCGAGACCGAGCAGGTTGCGTTCTGCACGCAGAACATCGTGCCCGGCATCGACTTCACGAACGACCCGCTGCTCCAGGGCCGCAACTTCTCGTACCTCGACACCCAGCTGAAGCGGCTCGGCAGCCCGAACTTCACACAGATCCCGGTCAACGCACCGAAGTGCCCCGTTGCCCACTTCCAGCAGGACGGGCACATGGCGATGACCAACCCGGTCGGGCGGATCAACTACGAGCCGAACTCGGCGAGCGGTGACGAGCGCGGCCCTCGTGAGGACCCGGCCGGCGGATTCACCACGTTCCCGGCGCGCGAAGCCGGCGCCGCCGAGCGCGTGCGCTCGGAGACGTTCGCCGACCACTACAGCCAGGCACGGCAGTTCCTCATCAGCCAGACCGAGAACGAACAGGCGCACATCGTCGGTGGCTTCGTGTTCGAGCTGTCGAAGGTCGAGAACCTCGACATCCGGGTTCGCATGGTCGCCAACCTGCGCAACGTCGACGAGGCGTTCGCGACGCGCATCGCCGAGGGCCTCGGACTCGACGACGTCCCCCCTGCCTCACCGGCGGCGCGCCCGCCGATCGCTGACCTCCCCGCATCCGACGCGCTCAGCATCGTCAAGAACGGGCCGAGCACGTTCGCCGGTCGCAAGATCGGCGCCCTGGTGACCAATGGCAGCGACGCCGACGTCCTCGTCGCACTGCAGGCGGGGGCTGAGGAGGAGGGAGCCGTGCTCGAGCTGATCGCACCCAAGATCGGTGGCGTCACCTTGTCCGACGGGAGCCAGCTTGCTGCCGACCAAAACGTCGACGGTGGACCGTCCGTGCTCTACGACGCCGTGGCAATCCTTCCTTCCGCCGAGGGCGCCTCGATGCTCGCCGGCGACGCCGCAGCGAAGGACTTCGTCACCGACGCCCACGCCCACTGCAAGTTCATCGCCCACGTCGAGTCGTCCGCCGAGCTGCTCGCAGCAGCCGGTGTCGACGCACTCGTCGACGAGGGCTATGTCGCGCTGGACGACGGCGGTGTCGACGCGTTTATCACGGCGTGCCGCGACGTGCGCTTCTGGGAGCGTGAGCCTTCTGTGCATGCCTCCTGATCGCCGGCGGATGACGCACCCGTGACAGTGGCAACGGCGACGGTCGACCTCGATGTCATCCGTGTCGCCTCCGTCCCGTCCGACCACGTGTACGTGCGCCACCTCGCGCCCCCGACGGGCATGGGCGGCGTCATGCGTCTCGAGGACCCGACCCCGCAGGGGGTGCCGCCGGCCGGCGCGCCGTGGTACCCACCGAGCATCCTCGACGCGGGCTGGGTGAGCCGGCACGCCAGCACGTTCGATGTCGTGCACCTCCACTTCGGGTTCGACGCGAAGTCGCCGCACGAGCTCGAGGGGTTCGTCGCCGAACTGCGACATCATCACAAGCCGTTCGTGTTTACGGTGCACGACCTGCGCAACCCCCACCATCGCGACGAGTCGGTGCACGATGCGCAGCTCGACGTCCTCGTTCCGGCGGCCGACGCGCTCATCACGCTGACCGGCGGTGCCGCCGACGTGATCACGCGCCGTTGGGGCCGGACGGCGACGGTGCTGCCCCACCCGCACGTCGTCCCGAAGGAGATCCTGTGCCGAGGACGCCGAAACCGGCGGGACGGGACGTTCGTCGCCGGAGTGCACCTCAAGAGCCTCCGGGCGGGCATGGAGCCGCTGCCCGTGATCGAGACGCTCCGTGAGGCCGTTCGTGGTCTGGCGGGTGCGCGACTTCGGATCGACGTGCACTGCGACGTGATGACGCCGGGCGGAACACATCACGCGCCGGAGGTCGCTGCGCTCGTTCGCGATGCCGCGCGGGATGCACACGTCGAGGTGGTCGTGCACGACTTCTTCTCGGACACGGACCTCTGGTCGTACCTCGAGGGCCTTGACGTGTCGATCTTGCCCTACCGGTTCGGCACCCACTCCGGCTGGCTGGAGGCGTGCCACGACCTCGGGACGAGGGTGATCGCACCCGACTGCGGCTTCTACGCCGACCAACGCCCGTGCCTCGTGTACGCGCTGAACGCTGGCG
>JACDGA010000287.1 GCA_013815505.1 Acidimicrobiia bacterium | reverse complement strand
CGATGGCGAGGTTCATCCCCTTCGCCCCGGTCGGCGGCACGATGTGCGCAGCGTCGCCGGCGAGCAGCAACCTGCCGTGACGCATGGGCGTGGCGACGACGCTGCGCCACGCTCGTGGTTCGAGTAGATCAGCTCGTCGATGGTGGGCGCCGCCTCGGCGAGGATGCCGAGCCATGCGAACGGATAGTCGCGCGTCGCCGTCGCCAACCCGGCGACGTGGTCGCGGCTGATGCCGTGGAAGCCGTCGCAACCGGCGATCACCTGGCAGCGCAGCTCGTGCTCGCGTCCACCGTGCCGGTAGCGCACGACGGGACGATCGCCGTCGAGATCGTTCGGTGCGGCGAGACCTTCGAGGGTCACGTCGAGCGCCTCGAACACGATCGGATCACCTGCCGCCAGCCGGGCGGCGATGAGGTCCTTCACCACCTCCTGTTGGCCGTAGACCGTGATCGACGTGCCGACGAGGTCGACGAAGTCGAGCCGGTGACGGCGCCCGTTGAAGGCCAGTTCGATGCCGCGGTGGGCGAGGCCGTCGCGTTCGAGTCGATCCGCCAGTCCGAGCCTGCGCAGCAGCTCGACGCTCGGCGACTCGAGCACCCCGGCGCGGACCCGGTGCTCGACGTAGTCGCGGTCTCGCACCTCGAGTACGACCGACTCGATGCCGAGCGACGTCAGCAGGTGCGACAGCACGAGACCGGCCGGCCCGGCGCCGATGATCGCGACCTGCGTTTCGACGACGTCAACGCTCAACGTCGTCTCCCGGAGACTCATGCCGCATGACCGCTCGGCGCAGCAACGGTCGCCTGCAGTGCTCGCAGGGCGGCGAGCTCGTCGCCGTCAGGCGGTGTCAGCGTCTCGACCTGGTCGGCCACGCGCAGCGCCCAGCCGGCCGCAGCGACGGCGTCGTCGAGCGACACGCCGGGTTGCAGCGCGGTCAGCATCAGCTCGCACGTCTCGGGATCCGGTCGCATGATGCAGTGATCGGTCACGACCGTCTGGGGGCCCGCACCGCGCAGCCCGAGCCGCTCGCGATCGCCGGCACCTGCACCGAAGCCAACGGACGAGACGAAGTCGACGCGCTCGACGAAGGCCCGCGGCGTCTGGCGCAGCATGATCACCACCTCACGGCACGACGCGGCGATCTCGGGCGCGCCGCCGGCGCCGGGCAGCCGCACCTTGGGCGCCGCGTAGTCGCCGATCACGGTTGAGTTGATGTTGGCGAAGCGGTCGACCTGGGCGCCGCCCAGGAACCCGACATCGACGCGACCTGGCTGCAGCCAGTAGTTGAAGACCTCGGGGACCGAGATCACGCTGTCGGCGGTGTCGGCCAGCTCGCCGTCACCGATCGACAACGGCAGGCGGGTCGGTTTCGAACCGAGCGTGCCCGACTCGTACACGAGCACGAGATCGGGCGCGTGCGTGCGGCGGGCGAGGTTGGCGGCGGTGGACGGCAGCCCGATGCCGACGAAGCACACCTGACCGTTGCGCAGGCATCGCGACGCCGCAACGGTCAGCGCGTCGTCGCGCGAGAACGGCACGGCGGGACCCGTCACTCGCCAACCCCCGCGGCTGACGCAGCGTGGACGTGGGTGTCGATCCACTCGCAAAAGCGGTCACGGTCCTTCGAGATCTCGTCCCATGCCGTGTAGTAGGCGTTGTCGCGAGTGGAGTAGCCCTGGGCGTACGAGGGATGGGCACCGCCCGGCACGTGGGCGACGTGCGAGAGGGCCCACGAAGGCAGCACCACGCCGCCCGGTCGTGGGTGCAGCTCGTCGACGATCTCCTCCACCGTCACGAGCGCACGGTGGGCGGCGAGCACCGCCTCTTTCTGTACCCCGGTGATGCCCCACATCATCACGTTGCCGGCACGATCGGCTTGCTGGGCGTGGATCACCGACACGTCGGGGTTGATCGCCGGCACAGCGGTGAGCTCCTCGCCCGTGAACGGGCACGTCACGGTCGCGATCGTGGCGGTGTGGGCGACGAGGTCAGTGCCCCGGTATCCGCGCAGCACGGCGAAGGGCAGACCCGATGCGCCGGCGGCGTAGCGGTTGGCCATCCCGGCGTGGCTGTGCTCTTCGATCTCGAGCGGTCGCGGCCACCCGTGCTCGACGGCGTCGCGGAAGCGGTGCAGCGAGCCGACGCCGGGGTTGCCACCCCACGAGAAGATCATCTTCGCCACGCATCCGGCGCCGATGAGCTGGTCGTAGACGACGTCGGGCGTCATCCGCACGACCGTCAGCTCGCGCCGGTGCTGGCGGATGATCTCGTGACCGGCTGCGACCGGGATGAGATGGGTGAAGCCCTCGAGCGCGATCGTGTCGCCGTCGCTGACGAGTTCGGCGACGGCCTCGGCGAGCGTGGTGATGTTGGTCACGACGTGGTCACCAGCATCTTCTCGGGGCCGCGGAACGAGATGTTGGGGTGGAACGTGAGGTGCTGATCGGTGACGAGGCGCAGCGTCGGACAGCGCGCCGTCAGCTCCTCCAGCGCGATCCTCGCTTCGAGCCGTGCCAGGTTGGCGCCGATGCAGAAGTGGATCCCCTTGCCGAACGCAAGGTGGTGGCGAGCGTTGGCGCGTGTGAGATCGAACGAGTCCGGGTCGTCGAACACGTCGGGGTCGCGCCCTGTCGACGCGAGCCAGAGGAACAACGTGGCACCCTCGGGCAGATCGACGCCGCCGACCGTCACGGGCTTCGTCGTCACCCTGCGCCACACGGGCACCGACGTGTCGTAGCGCAACGTCTCCTCGATGGCCGCCGGGATCAGCGTGGGATCGTCGACGAGCGCCGCCCACCGCTGCGGGTCCTCGAGCAGTCGCCGCACACAGTTGCCGATCAGGTTGTTCGTCGTCTGCGGGGCTTGGAGGGGTCGGGCACCAGGGAGTCCTTTCCCGGCTGTGCGTTCTCCGCACGAGTGTACGCAACCCGTCCAGGCCCCGCCCGCAGTCAGGTGAACGCTCGGGCGTGCTCCGACTCGTAGAGGGCTGTGACGCGTGCACCGTCGAAGGCTTGGACCGGCCTCGCGGACAGACGCGTCCTTCAGGTCGAGGACGCGGAGCCCGTCGTCGGTCTTCGAGATCGACTCGATGCGGACGTAGTGGTAACCGTGTAGTTCCGCGTAATGAGCGAGCGCGTGCAGCTTGGCGCGCGCGTCTGCGAGATGATCGCTGTGGGGGTCGATGATCGACACGGGTCCTCGAACACCAGGTCGAATGTCCGCTTCGCCCGCACCCGCTCGACCTGTGTCTTGATCTCGGATCGCAGCGCCGGGTCCTCGATCTTGTCGAGCAGCACGTGCAGCTCGTCAGCCATCCGTGCCCTCGCTCTCGACCATGTGGGGCAGCGTAGAGGGTGCCTGATTCACGGTCGGGACAGCGCCAGCTGCGCTCGCAACCGCACATCATTCTGTCAGCGCCCGAAGGGTTGTA
>JACDGA010000055.1 GCA_013815505.1 Acidimicrobiia bacterium | reverse complement strand
ACTGTGAGGGCATCGTGGTCGACGTCCGCTACAACCGCGGCGGCCACCTCAGCCAGCTCGTCGCCGAGATGCTCGCGCGGAGGATCTACGGCTTCCAGTTGGGACGGCACGCCGGCGCGTTCACGTACCCGGATCACGCGCCTCGTGGACCGATCGTGTTCGTTGCCAACCAGTGGTCGGGCTCAGACGGCGACATCGTCACCGCCATGGCGCAGGAGATGGGGATCGGCCCCGTCGTCGGCGTGCGAACGTGGGGTGGTGTCGTCGGCATCGACGGCCGGTTCACGCTCGTCGACGGCACCGCGGTGACACAGCCCCGCTACGCGACCTGGATCCGCAATCGCGGCTTCACCGTCGAGAACCACGGCGTCGACCCCGACATCGAGGTGGCGATGACGCCATCGGACTGGGTCGCCGGAGCGGATCCCCAACTCGACACCGCGATCGACGAGGTCCTGTCCCTCCTCACGCAGCACCCTGCGATCGAACCGCCGGAGGTGCCGTGATGCCCCGTTCCCCGGCCCAGACTTCCTGGGATCGCGACACGTTGCCCGAAGGCGTCGAGAAGCGCACAGCGGTGCAGGCGATGTTCGACGCCATCAGCCCCCGCTACGACCTCGTGAACCGTGTCATGACGTTCCGGCTCGACACGCGCTGGCGACGCATCGCCGTCGACTCGCTGCAGCTCCCACCGTCGAGCGTCGTCGTCGATCTCGCGTCCGGGACCGGCGATCTCTGCGTCGACCTCGCCGCCCGTGGCCACCGTCCGATCTCGGTCGACCTGAGCATCGGCATGCTGCGCAACGACCGCAGCGGCGTGCCCCGCGTGCAGGCCGACGTCCTCGTGCTGCCGTTCGGTGACGCCGCCGTGGACGGTGTCACGTGCGGTTTCGCGCTGCGCAACCTCGTCGACCTCGACGTCTTCTTCCTCGAGCTGGCCAGGGTCCTGCGACCAGGTGGGCGCATCGCGCTGCTCGACGTCGGCATCCCCGCCAACCCGCTGCTGCGGCTCGGCAACGCCGTCTACTTCGGTCACATCGTGCCCCGCATCGGCGCCCTGCTGTCCGACGGGCCGGCGTACCGCTACCTGCCGAGATCGGTGGCGTACCTGCCACCACCCGAGTCGCTCGTGTCGATGCTGGACGGCGCCGGCTTCGACGACGTGCGCCACCGCCGGCTGACGGGCGGCCTGACCCAGATGTTGGAGGGGACGCGACGCCGATGAGGGCCGTGACGCGACCGTTGCCGGAGGTCAACGACGGTGTCGTCGATCTCAACGACGTCGCCGGCGCCGACGGTTCGCTCTTCGTCCGAGACGGAATCGGCGTTGCCGGTCAGGGCGAGGCCGCACGCGTGCCTGCCGACGATGCCGTCGAACTGCTGGCGTCCATCGAACACGACGGCGCCGGCGGCGCGGATGGTGCGCCCGGCGTGGGACCGGTCGCGATCGGGTGCCTGCCGTTCCGCCCGGGCGCGGACGCCATGCTGCTCGTGCCGCAGCGAGTCGTCCGCAAGGATGCGCACGGCGATGCGTGGGTCACTGACGTGTTTGCCGACGGCGAGCCCGTCACCGATCGCGGTCCCGTCGCCGTCGCCGGTGCTCCTGGACCCGAGCACGGCACGTACCGCATCACACCGGCCGTTGACGTGCAGCACTACCTCGACGCCGTCGACGCAGCCCGAGCGGCGGTGCGGCGAGGCGACATCGTCAAGGCTGTCATCGCCAGGCCGATCGTCGTCGATGTCGACACCGAGATCGACGTGCACGCCGTGCTCCGGCGCCTGAAGGCATCCTTCGGGTCGAGCTACCGGTTCTCGATCGACGGCCTGATCGGCGCGAGCCCCGAGCTGCTCGTTGAGGTCGACGGCGACGCCGTGCGCTCGCACCCCCTCGCCGGCACCGCGCCCGTCACGGGCGACGTCGCCAACGACGACGCCGTCGCGGCGGCGCTCATCGACAGCACGAAGGACCAGGTGGAGCACCGGGTCGTGATCGACGTCGTGCACGACACGTTGCTGCCGTGGTGCAGCTACCTCGACTGGGAGCCCGAGCCCTCGGTCATCAGAGTCGCCAATGTGCAACACCTCGGCACGCTGATCGAGGGGATGCTGTCGCGCCCGCGGCCGACGGTGATCGAGCTGGCCCGTGCGCTGTCGCCGACCCCGGCGCTCGGCGGCCATCCTCGCCGCGAGGCACTGGCGCTGATCGACGCGGTGGAGGGCTTCGACCGCGAGCGGTACGGCGGCACCGTCGGCTGGACGGATGCCGCGGGTAATGGCGCGTGGGCCGTCGCGATCCGCTGTGCCGAGCTCGCCGGCGATCGTCACTCGGCGCGACTCGTGGCCGGTGGCGGCATCGTCGCCGACAGCGACCTCGCCGCCGAGCTGGCCGAGACGCAGGCAAAGTTCCAGGCGATGCTGTCGGCGCTGATCCGCGCCTGACGCGCTGCGGCGCCTCAGTCCAGGTTCGTCCCGGCTCAGCGCAGTGCGGCCGCCACGGCGTCGTGGAGCGCGGCATGGGCGGCGACGTTGGCGGCGCGGGTCGTGGCGACCCTGGTCACTGACGGCCCGCAGCCGGCGAGGCGGTTCACGAGCGCACCCGCCGTCGTGACGGTGGCGGCATCGAGTCCGTGGGCGGCAGCGACGGCCGTGATGTCGCTGCCGTGCGGCGTCCCGAAGAGCAGCTCGAAGGTCGACTCGCCGAGACCCGATGCCTGCGGGAGGAACGAGAAGATTCCACCGCCGTCGTTGTCGACGACGACGATGCGCAGGTCGGTGCCGCGGCGAGCCAGCGCCGTGAGCGCGCCGGCGTCGTGGAGGAAGGCGATGTCGCCGAGCACCACGACGACTGCCCGCCCGGTGGCGAGGGCGATGCCGATCGAGGTCGACATCGTGCCGTCGATCCCGTTCGCGCCGCGGTTGGCGTGTGCTCGTGCACGCCGGCCGCCGTACCACTCGAGGTCGCGCACCGGCATCGACGAGGCGACCACCAGCTCGGCGTCGTCGGGTAGGCCGTCGGCGACTGCTCTCGCCACCCCGGGCTCGGTCAGTTCGCTGGAGCGCGCGAGCTCGTCAGTGATCGCCTGCTCGGCGCGCTGATCGCCGTGGCGCCAGCGAGCCATCCACGGCGTCCCTGAGGCACCTCGCAGCTGGGTCGACACGGCACCGAGCGCATCGGGCGGCAGCCGGATGGCAACGTCGAGCCCGGGATCGATGACACCGGGACCGCCCACCTGCACCACGGTGGGTCCTGCCGCCGCGATCCACTCCGCCAGCACTCTCGACGCCGGCGGTCGCCCGACGCGCACGACGACGTCGGGGCGGTGGTCGGCGGCGAAGCCAGGGTGTCGCAGGAGCGAGTCGAACGCGGTGACGGCCTGGTCGAGCGACCGTACGCCGGAGCACGGATCGGCCAACACCGGCCAGCCGGTGGCCGCGGCGAGCGCGGCGACGTCGTCGTTCGCGACGCCCGCGCGCCCGCCGGCGACGATGACGCCGCGCTGGCGATCGAGCAGCTCGACGATGGCCGCCGACGGGGATTCGTGCGCGATGTCGATCGAGCCGCTGCGCTGATTCGGCTCCTCGGACGGGCCCGACCCGGCGAGCGGCGGCGGGAGATCGCCCGGCGTGCCGACCAGCGGCTCGCGGAACGGCAGGTTGAGGTGTACGGGTCCGGCCTCGCCGGACTCCCTGCCGCAGGCGATCGCCAGTGCCCGCCGGGCGAGCGACCGCCAACTCGTGCCGGCGGCGTCGTCGGGGACGCCCGGATCGTGGAACCAGCGCGCCGAGCCGCCGTAGAGGTTCGTCTGCACGATCGTCTGTGGTGCGCCGACGTCACGCAGCTCGGGTGGGCGGTCGGCCGTCAGCACGAGCATCGGCACCGCCGACGACGCAGCCTCGACCACTGCAGGGTGGAAGTTGACCGCCGCCGTGCCACTCGTGCACAGCAGGATCGCCGGGACACCGCCGAGACCGACCCCGAGGGCGCAGAACGCAGCCGCGCGTTCGTCGTGGAAGACGTGCACCGTGACGTCGTCGCGCACCGCCAGCGCGAGCGCCATCGGGGTGCTGCGCGATCCGGGCGCAACGACGGCATGCGCCACACCGCGGCGCGCCCACTCGTCCACGAGCGTGGCGCAGAACGTCGCCTGCACAGTCACGGGCGCCGACGCTACGCCGTCAGATCGCCTCCGTGACAGACTCGCACGCTGATGGTACGCAGCAACGCCGACCGTCTCGCCTCGGTCGTGTCCCGCGCGCTCGGCGTTGACGTCCCGATCCGGATCCGCGCCTGGGACTGCAGCGAACATGGCCCTCCCGACGCGCCGACGGTGGTCGTGCGCTCACGGGCGAGCACTCCGACAGCTCGTCTGGCAACCCGGCGAGCTCGGGCTCGCCCGGGCGTACGTGTCCGGCGATCTCGACATCGAGGGCGATCTCACCGACGCGCTGCGCAGCATCTGGACTGCCGGCGCAACCCGCCCGGGTCCGCGGCGACTGGTCGGCGCGGTGGCGCCGATGGTGCGCCTCGGTGCGCTCGGCCGCCGTCCGTCGCCGCCTGCCTCGGAGGCTCGCCTCGGCGGCGCGTTGCACACCCGTGAGCGCGATCGTGCCGCGATCTCGCACCACTACGACCTCTCCAACGAGTTTTACGAGCTGCTGCTCGACGACTCGATGGCGTACTCCTGCGGCTACTGGACGAACGCCGACAACAGCGACGGTGACAGCGACGGTCCCGGTGGGCTTCCCGCAGCGCAGCGCGCCAAGCTCGACCTCGTCTGTCGCAAACTGGCACTCACGCAGGGCGCGCACCTCGTCGACATCGGGTGCGGCTGGGGTTCGCTGACGCTCCACGCAGCGCAGCACTACGGCGCCAGGGTCACGGCGGTCACGCTGTCGAGCGAGCAGCGCGACTTCGTGACCGCCCGCGCTGCCGACCGCGGCGTCGCTGATCATGTCGACGTCTCACTCACCCACTATCGCGACCTCGACGTCACGTCGGCGGACGCCGTCGCCACGATCGAGATGGGCGAGCACGTCGGCAGCGCCGAGTACGCGCACTTCGCGACGACGATCCACTCGCTGCTGCGCCCCCGCGGGCGGGCGCTCGTGCAACAGATGTCACGTCGCAACGTCGCCCCGGGTGGGGGCGCGTTCATCGAGTCCTACATCGCACCCGACATGCACATGAAGCCGCTGCACGAGACGATCAGCCACCTCGAAGAGGCGCGCCTCGAGATCCGTCACGTCGAGGCGATGCGCAAGCACTATCCGCGCACGGTGGCGGCGTGGGCCGAGAACCTCGAACGGCGATGGCGCGACGCCGTCGACCTCGTCGGCGAACAGGTGGCGCGGGTGTGGCGGCTCTACCTCGCCGGCGGGGCGCTGTCGTTCGAGCAGAACCGGATGGGTGTCGATCAGGTGCTTGCGGTACGACCCGACGAGCACGGCGACTCCGGCATGCCGGCGACGCCGGCCGAGTGGGCGCACGGCCAGTGGCCGCAGAGTCACGGCCAGCAGCCGTAGAGTTGACGTCATGCGCGTGGACATCTGGTCCGACGTGGTGTGCCCATGGTGCTCCATCGCCAAGCGGCGCTTCGACGCCGCGGTGGCCGAGGTCGGCCTCGACGTCGACGTGCGCGCCCGCGCCTTCCAACTCGACCCCTCGGCGCCGCCCGGCACCACGATGACGGTGCTCGAGGCGTACGAGCAGAAGTTCGGCGGAGCCGATCGATCGCGCCGCCTCGTCGACAAGCTGACCGCCGCTGCCGCCGCAGAAGGCATCGAGTTCCACCTCGACCGCGCGCTGAGGGCCAACACGTTCACCGCCCACCGCCTCATCTGGTGGGCCGGTCAGCCCGGCAACGACCTCGACCAGGACGCCGTCCACGCGGCGCTGATGGAGGCGCACTTCCGTGACGGCCGCAACATCGCCGACACCGAGGTCCTCGCCGACGTCGCCGTCACCCTCGGAGCGGACCGCGATGGCGTCGAGGCGTTCCTCGCCGGCGACGGTGGCGTGTCCGCTGTCGACCACGACCTGGAGGAAGCAGCCGATCGTGGTATCACTGCGGTCCCGACGTTCGTCGTCGACGACACGTGGGCCGTCCCCGGCGCCCAGGATCGCGACGTGTTCGTCAAGGTCTTGCGCAAGCTCGCAGCGAAGACGGCTTCCGTCTGACGTGCTCGCCTCGCAGTCGCGTGGCCACGGTGAGCGCCTCGTGCTGGTGCACGGGTTCACCCAGACGGCCCGCTCGTGGGACGCGATCGCCGAGACGCTGGCCTGCCACCACGAGGTGGTCACCGTCGACGCACCCGGCCACGGCGAGTCGGGGCATGCCGACGTCGACCTCCACGAGGGTGCGCGACTGCTCGTCGGCGTCGGCGGCGAGGCGACCTACGTCGGCTACTCCATGGGTGGCCGGATGTGCCTCCATGCCGCCGTCGACGCCCCCCACGCAGTCCGTCGACTCGTCCTGATCGGGGCATCGCCGGGTCTCGACGACGACGCCGAGCGGTCACGCCGACGGGAGGACGACGAACGGCTCGCCACCCGACTCGAAGCCGAGGGCATCGACCGCTTCCTCGACGACTGGCTCGCGCTCCCCCTGTTCGCCGGCCTCGACGAGGCGTCGGCTGGTCGTGACGACCGCCGGCGCAACGACGCCGCGTCGCTCGCAAGCAGTCTGCGCGCCGCCGGGACCGGAACGCAATCCTCGCTGTGGCCGGCCCTGCACGAGATTCGCTGCCCTGTGCTGCTGCTCGTCGGCGAGCACGACCACAAGTTCGCGGCGATCGCCGCCGGCATGGCCGAGCGGATTCCCGACGCGACGGTCGAAGTCGTCGCCGGGTCGGGCCACAGCGTGCACCTCGAACAGCCGCAAGAGTTTCTCGAACGGCTGCAGGCGTGGCTCGATCGTCATCCCCCGAGCGCCAGCCCGACGGCGGCGAGCGCGCCGTAGGCGAGCTGCAGGCGCCCCGTGGCGCCGAGCGCGGCGACGAGCGTCATCCCTGCGTCACCTCGCCACACACGCCGAACCGGGTCGAGTGCGGCCACCACTGCCACCGCGGCGATGGCCACGGGCGGACGATCGAGCGCGGCGGGGACGAGCAGGGCGAACGGCACGACCGCGAGCGCGACGAAGCCGCGGCGCGTCGTGGCGTCGCCGACACGCACCGCCAGCGTGCGCTTCCCCGACGCCGAGTCCGTCGGGATGTCACGCAGGTTGTTGACGACGAGGAGCGCGCAGGCGAGGGCGCCGACGGCGCAGCCCATCAGCACCGAGAGCCCGGTCGCCCGTTCGGCGACGGCGAACGTCGTTCCGGACGTGGCCACGAGACCGAAGAACACGAAGACGAACAGCTCACCGAGACCGAGGTAACCGTAGGGGCGGGGACCTCCCGTGTAGCCCCAGGCGGCGACGAGTGCAGCGGCACCCACGGCGAGCAGCCACCACGACGTGAGCGCAGCGAGCACGAGACCCGCGACGGCGGCGGTGCCGAGTGCCAGCAACGCCGCCCGCCGCACCGCACCCGGTGATGCCATGCCAGAGGCGACGAGGCGGACCGGTCCGACGCGGTCGTCGTCGGTGCCGCGCACACCGTCGCTGTAGTCGTTGGCATAGTTGACACCGACCTGCATCGACAGGCTGACTCCAAGTGCGAGCACGGCGCGCCACCACGCTGGCTCGCCGACACCGACTGCGCACGCCGCACCGACGGCGACAGGCACCACGGCGGCGGGAAGGGTGCGGGGCCGGGCGCCAACGATCCATCGATGCACAGGTGCGCCATGATGGAGCCGATGGACCGCGTGCGCCAACCTGGCCGGCGCCGGCGCACCGGGCGCCTCGTCGCGATCGACATGCCAGGTGGTCCGGAGTTCGTCGAGACGCTGTCTCGTGTGTGGGACGCCGGCGATGCCGCCTTCGTCGTCGACCGGCGCAACCCGCCTGCTCGGGCGAGCGCCGTGCTCGACGTGATGGCGCCATCCGCCGTCATCGACGAGCACGGCGACGAGTCGGCGCGCACCGACGGGCGCCCGATCGAGGCCGGGGACGCACTCGTCGTCGCGACGAGCGGCACGACCGGTTCGCCGAAGGGTGTCGTCCTGGGCCACGCCGCCGTCGCCGCCTCCGCAGCGGCCACGAGCGCTCGTCTCGGGGTCACTGCGACCGATCATTGGCTCGCCTGTCTTCCACTCGCGCACATCGGCGGCCTGTCCGTCGTGACGCGAGCGCTGCACCTCGCAACGCCACTGACGGTGCTCGACGGGTTCGACGCCGACGCCGTGATGCGCAGCGAGGCGACCCTCGTGTCGCTCGTCCCGACGGCACTGGCGCGCATCGGCGCCGATCGGTTCCGCGTCGTCGTCCTCGGCGGCTCGGCACCTCCCGCCGTGCTGCCGTCCAACGTCGTCACGACATACGGGATGACCGAGACGGGCAGCGGCATCGTCTACGACGGCGTCCCGCTCGACGGTGTCGATGTGCGGGTCGACGAAGGGGGCGCGATCGCCGTCCGCGGCCCAACGCTGCTCCGGGCGTACCGCGACGGCACCGACCCGTTTGTCGACGGATGGTTCCCGACCGGTGACGTCGGTGCGTGGGACGCCGAAGGCCGGCTCGTCGTGCAGGGCCGCGATGCCGACCTCATCATCTCCGGCGGCGAGAACGTGTGGCCCGCGGAGGTGGAGGCTGCGCTGCGCCAGCACCCCGACGTCGCCGCCGTCGCCGTCGCAGGTCTCCCCGACGACGAATGGGGCGCGACGGTTGGTGCCTTCGTCGTTGCGCGGTCGCAGCGGCCATCGCTGCGCTCGCTGCGCGATCACGTCAAGGAGCGACTCCCTGCGCACAGCGCGCCGCGGCGCCTCTACGTCGTCGAGCGACTGCCGATGACGACGCTCGGAAAGATCGATCGGCCGGGGCTGCTCGCGCTTGCCGGCCAGGTTCAGCCCGAGACACTCGAATCCGAGACGCTCAGCCCGCGCCGCTCACGCCGAGACGGTCGGTGAGGCGACCCCTGACCCGCCGTCGATCACGTACGTGTCGCCCGTGATCCAGCTCGCCTTGTCAC
>JACDGA010000286.1 GCA_013815505.1 Acidimicrobiia bacterium | reverse complement strand
CGCGACGGTACGGGAACTCGGCTCGAACGCACGCCATCGGTGCGATCGCCGCCTCGATCGCGAGCAGGCTCGGCTGGTCGCGTCCCGAGCCGGCACCGTGGTACAGCACGAGCGTGCGCGATCCGTTTATCGGCCGGCGTCCACGACGAGGATCCGTCGCGCCTCTGCGAGGTCGACCATGAGCGTGCTGGCCGAGTTCGAATCCCCTCCGTGGTCGGGGTGCACGTCACGCATCCGATTGCGGAACATCGTCTGCACCTCGCGCTTACCCGGCCGGGTCGTGCCGGGAGGGAAGCCGAGCACGTCGAGCGCCCAGGCTCTCGGGTCGGCGAGCGTCGCCAGCGAGGCGCGACTCGTGCCGGCAAGGTGGGCCATCAGCAGCGCGCCGAGCGGACCTCGCCACCGCAGCGCCTTGTGCAGCACGGGTGTGATGAGGTGGCGGCTCGACTCCTGCAGTCGTTCGACGGCGTAGAGCGCGCCGAGCAGCTGCACGAGCGGGGTGCCAGAGGCCTCGGAGTCGACCGTGACCTCTTCTCCCCCACCGACGAGACGATGGACGGAGCGGGCGAGTCCGTGGCGATCCACCTGGAACCGGTGGCGCATGCGCGGCTGCACGATGCGCTGCGACCGATCGACCTGGTCGACGAGGCGATGGAGATCGGGGACGAGATCTTCGTGGACGTCGCGGACGTGCGCAGCTACGACGGCGCCGAGCAGCAGACCCCCGAAGCCGGGCGGCGGATCGGACGGCAGGACGAGGTTGCCGAGCGCGACCCGTCGCGTGGGAGAGGTGGGGCGTGTGTGCCATACCTCGAGCTCGGCCAACAGCATCGGCGGCCAGCGTATCCATGGGTCGCTCTCGCCCCGCCTCGAAGAGTGTGCACGGCGAGGGCGGTCAGGGCGGGTCAGGCGAGTTCACACTCGAGAAACAACTGCGAAACCTTGCATCCGTACGGTTGCCATCGATGGACGTCGAGATCGTGCGATGGCCTCGAGATGCCGACCGCCGCGAGGAGCTGCATCGGGCGGGAACGCCCCGCATCATCGTCATCAGCGAGGACGGTCACCCACCGACGCCGCTCGACGACCGCGAGGACTGGGCTCGCGAGCCGGTCGCGAGGGTGGATCTCGAGGCTCGCATCGCCTGGCTCAACCACCGCCTCGAGGTGCACGGTCCGCTGGAGCGAACGGCACCGACGATCGACGAGGACGGCCTGCTGCGCACGGACGCCGGGTGGGTCACCGTGCCGCCGGTGGAGGCTCGGCTCGCGGCGGCGTTGATCAGTCGACTCGACACGGTCGTCAGCCGGGAGACGCTCACGGCCGAGGCGTGGCCGAAGGACGTCCCCAACCGCAACGCGCTCGATGTCCACGTGTTGCGCCTACGGCGCCGCATCACGCCGACCGGTCTCGCCATCCGTACTGTGCGCGGCCGCGGCTACCTGCTCGAGCTCGCGACGCCGGCGACCCGCACCGGTTGACGGCGGCGGTGCTCGACTGCTCGCTTCGCGGACGGCTCAGACGAAGGGCCGGACGTGCGTGCGCAGCGCCTGTGCCGCGCCGATCACGTCGGAGCTGTCGGGGTCGGGGTCGCTCACGAGCGCGACCAGCTCGTCGACCGAGGTCACGATCTGGCGCCACGTGGAGGGCTTCACTCCGTAGGGCGGCTCGCCCTCGTCGACGAGGTCGGCGAGGGCGGTGACCTCGTCTTGTCCGGCGATGTCGACGGGATCCTTCGCCAGCCGATCGGCGGTGGCGAACAGGTCGCCGAGGACGTTGTCGGGTGCGCCTGCGCCGCTCGGCTCGCCGAGCTCGCCGGCCTCGATGGCGTCGAGGATGCGGTCGACCTCCTCCTCACGATCCTGGTCGACGACGATGGTCTTGCCCTCCCAGCGGTGGGCGATGGTGGCCTCGGTGACGGCCCGGCGCAGGGTCTCGCGGTCGCTCTCGGGCCACTCGTCGAGCCCGTACTCGGTGGACTCGGCGTCGTCGTCGAGCGCGACGGCGAACGGGCCGATGTCCTCTTCGAGCCGTGTGAACAGCTCGTCGGCGGCGGCCTCTGACGACTCGGGCACGACGAGCTCGTCGTCGTCCCAGCGATGCGGGACGCCGGCGACGGCGAACGCCTCGGTGGCTTCCGAACGCTGGTCGAGGCGCCAGGTCGACAGGTCGTAGTGGACCTTGACCGTGTCCTCGTCCTCGTCCCAGTCGTCGTCGTGCGCCGGCTCCTCCGGGTCCTCGGGCTCGCCGGACAGGTTGTCGCTGATGCTCACCCGGCCATTCTGTCTGCCCGCGTCCTGATTCGCGGCGGACCACTAACGACTCGAGCGGATAGGTCGACTCTGAGCTGCGACACCACTTCATTTCGGCTGCTACGCAGCCGAAACAACGCACCGTAATGATTGGTCGGCTCGCCTCCTAAGGTGATGGTCGATGAGTGATGTCGCGACTGCCCCTCCTGACCGCAACCTGGCCATGGAGCTCGTGCGCGTCACGGAGTCCGCGGCGCTGGCTGCGTCGCCGTGGGTCGGCCGTGGGCAGAAGACGAGAGCCGACGATGCCGCTGTGCAGGCGATGCGCGCCGTGCTGTCGACCGTGTCGATGGACGGTGTCGTCGTCATCGGCGAGGGCGAGAAGGACGAGGCGCCGATGCTGTTCAACGGCGAGCAGGTTGGCGACGGGTCGGCCCCGCTCGCAGACGTCGCGGTCGACCCGATCGACGGCACGCGGCTGACGGCGGAGGGCCGCACCAACGCGTTGTCGGTGATCGCCGTCAGCGACCGCGACTCGATGTACGACCCGGGCGCCGCCTTCTACATGGAGAAGATCGCCGTCGGGCCAGACGCCGTCGGGTCGATCGACATCACCGCGTCACCGACGCAGAACCTGCGATGGATCGCCAAGGCGAAGCAGGAGTCGGTCAGCGACCTCACGGTGATGATCCTCGATCGACCGCGACATCGGGAGCTGATCGAAGAGGTGCGCGCGAACGGAGCCCGCATCCGGCTCATCACCGACGGTGACGTGTACGGCGCCATCGCAACGTGCTGGCCCGACTCGGGCGTCGACGTGCTGTTCGGCGTCGGCGGCACGCCGGAGGGTGTCATCGCCGCCGCGGCGCTGAAGTGCATGGGAGGCGAGATCCAGGGACGGCTCTGGGCGCAGGACGACGCCGAGCGCGACCGCATCGTCGGTGCGGGCAACAGTCTCGACGACGTGCTCACGATGGACACGTTGGTGCGCAGCGACAACTGCTTCTTCGCTGCCACCGGCATCACCGACGGGCCGCTGCTGCGGGGCGTGCGCGTCGAGCACGGCGGCATCCACACCCAGAGCCTCGTCGTGCGCTCACGCAGCGGCACCGTGCGCATCGTGTCGGCGCGTCACCGCGTCGACAAGGTGCGTGAGTTCGTCGTCGACGAGACCGTCGGCCTCCTGCCTTCCTAGCCGCGTCGGTCGGCCCG
>JACDGA010000285.1 GCA_013815505.1 Acidimicrobiia bacterium | reverse complement strand
GACGACCAGGCACCGAGCAGCGGATTGTGCTCGGTGAACACGTCGCGCGAGCGAACGGTGAAGTAGGCGTTGTCGCCGATCGGGAGCCAGCCGTTGGCGATGTTGCGAACCGTGGTGGCAACGAGCGGCACCGCGACGGCCACGAGCACGGCGATGGTGAGAACGAGATCGCGCCTGGACGATGTGGGCGCCTCGCTCGCGACCGTCGTGTCGCTCATCGAGTCACGCGGTCGGAGTGCCACCGTCATCGACGGCGGTCTGCTCGATCGCGTCGAGGAAGGCGTCGACGTCGGCGTCGTCGCCACCGACGAGCCAGATGGCGATGCTCTCGTCGCTCTCGTCGTCGGTGTCGGTCCACGGCAGCACGCCGTCGATGACGTAACGGTCGACAGTGATGTCGTCCTCCTCGTCCTCGACGGGCGAGACGATGGCGAGCTCGACCTCGCTGTCACCTGGCTGCTGGCGCAGGAAGTCGATCAGTTCGCTGACACGCATGTGGAGTTGCTCCGTCTAGACGTCGTCGAGCCAGTTGGATGCTTGCTCGAGCAGGAAGAGGCTGACATGTTTGCACCGATCGAGTCGGCTGGAGATGGATCCGTCGTTGTTGAGGTAGACGTCGGCGAGGTCGATCGACGTGCGCGCCACCACGGAGAGGCTGCGCTCCGGCGCATCGGTGACGCTCGCGAAGCTGTCGATCGCCGAGACCTCGACGGGCAGGTCCAGACCGCCGACACCGGCGAGCTCGGTGGCGAGCACGAGCAGGTCGGGCGGCCGTGTGAGCGGCGGCAGCGTCCAGGTGAACAGCAGCGGGAAGCTGAACCCGCCGGGCGGGGGATCCTCGTAGTCGTCGAGCTTGAGCACCTCGTCCTCGAAGCCGAGCATCGCCCGCGGGTCGACGTCGAGCGAGAGGTGCAGGTCGATCGGGCCGCTGCACGCCTCCTCGGGGTGGAGATCGACCTCCCACAGCTGCCGCAGCGAGTAGGTCTCGACGAAATGCCGCTCGTCATGAACGTGGAATCCGTGGTCGATGGCTTGTGACTTGATGTCGGCGACGAAGCCGGCAACGTCAATGACGGCCACAGGACGCCTTCGGGAGCTGCACGGACGGCAACGTTATCGTCGTGGCGGTGAGCGCCGTTCCTGTCCGCGTGGTCGCCTTCGACGTCGGCGAGACGCTGATCGACGAGACGAGGATCTTCACGCGATGGGCGGATCGGCTGGGTGTCCCGAGGATGACCTTCCTCGGCGTGCTCGGGGGAGTGGCGGCACTCGGCCGGCCTCACCGCGAGATCTTCGAGACGTTCCGACCCGGGTTCGACCTCGACGCCGAGCTGGCTGCGTGGGCCGGCGATGATCCTTGCGGCCTGCGCGAGAACTTCGATGCGGACGACCTGTATCCGGACGTGCGGCCGTGCTTCGGTGAGCTGCGCAGGCGAGGACTCGGCGTCGTGATCGCCGGCAATCAGCCACCGCAGGCACGTGACGCGCTGGAGGCGATGGACCTCGGTGCCGACGCGATCTTGATCTCGGACGATCTCGGCGTCGCCAAGCCCGACCGGCGATTCTTTGGCGCAGTGGCCGACGCCGCCGGCGTCGAGCCCGGCGAGATCGCCTACGTCGGCGACCGGGTCGACAACGATGTGGTCCCGGCGCACGCGGCGGGAATGGTGTCGGTGCTCGTGCGGCGTGGGCCGTGGGGATTCCTGCACGCCTCGTGGCCCGAGGCTGCGAGCGCCGACGTGATCGCTGATTCGCTGCTCGCCCTCCCCGACCTGCTCGAGGCCCTCGTCGATGCCCAGAAGCCCTGAACCTGGTTCCGCTCCGGCAGCCAGACGTTCTGAGTCACGAACAACGCCGAGGCTCAGCGTTGTAGGTGACTCAGACCGATGATGGGCGCGACCGTCGGGCGGCCTGCCGTTCTGAGTCACGAACAACGTCAGGACTCAGCGTTGTTCGTGACTCAGAACTCGAGACGACGGCGTCACGTTCCGAACAGGACGGTGCGGCAGGTGAGGCGCACGAGCTCGTCGACTCGGCGCGGTGGTGCCGTGCCGGCGACGAGCGATCGCCGGACGGCCGCAAACGGCACGTCGACGAGGGCGAAGGCGACATCGGTGGGGTTGGCGGAGGCACCGGCGGCGGCGAGGCGCCGCGTGAACGTGTGCCGAGCCTCCTCGAGGGGTCGGTTGAGGGTCGCCAGCTCGTCACCGAGCTCGCCAGGCCACTCGGCTGCGAGCTGCTCGCGGCGATACAGCATCAGGATGCGCGCCTCGGTGAGATGGGATCGCGACCACCGCACCACGTGAAGCGCAGCGCCGACGGCGGCACGTTCGACGTCGGGGTGGGCCATCGCCTCGAGCGCCCCTTGCTGGGAGCGACGGGCCGTACGGATCCACAGCGACGCCATCAGCAGGTCGCGTGACGCGAATCGGTAGTAGATCGATCCCGATGGAGCCTCGAGGTGTGCCGCGATCGAGCCGATCGACGTGCGTGCCGGTCCGCCGTCCGCCACGACGTCGGCGGCCGCGTCGAGGATCGCGTCGCTACTGAACCGAGCGGTGCGTCCCATCTGGCGAGGCGGGTCGGGGCCGGTCAGCGAACGCTCGTGAGCGGGGGCGCCGTCGAGGACGAGGATCCCAACCAGTGGGCGTGAAGTGGGTTGGTGCCGTCGAGGCCGCCGGAGGAGTGGACGGGTCGGCAGCGGATGAACGCCGAGACCGAGTGGAACGGGTCGCTGCGATCGGCAGCCATCGCAGCGCCGTGCGGGGAGGAAGCATCGCCATAGGCGTAGTCGCGGAGTGCATCAGCGTTGTCCCACAGCGAGACCGTGGCGACGAACGGCGGGCGTGCGAGCCCGGTCGACCAGATCATGCCGGGCGCCTCGACCACCTGCTGTCCGGCCAGCGCAGTGGCTCGCAGGAACTTCAGTGCACGGCGTGCGCGCAGGCGTCCGAGCGTAAGCACCACGGCAGGTCCGTCGCACTCGATCTGCCGGCTCCGCGGCACGTCGCCGGGTAGGCCCGGCCACTCACCGATCGCCCGCACCGGTTCGAGGCGTACCTGCCACCCGGATTCGAGGTGGGCGGCCGTCGGCGAGGAGGCGCGGAAGCGGTCGACGGCGCCGTGGTCGTCCCATGTCGCGATCATCGCCACGCGATGAGGGTCAGGCTTGCCGTCGCTGCCGAGCGGAGCGGCGAGCCCCATCTGCGCGTGACGGAGTCCGTCGACGCGTGAGACGCGCGGGGTCGAGTAGAGCAGGCGCAGCGCCGTCGGCACGGTGACGTCGGCGATGTCGACGGTGAAGATCATGGGCCAATAATAGAGAGCGCTCTCTAGTATGTCATCGTCGCATCCGTCACACGGCGTGTCGGATCGCTCGACGGCGCGCTTCGGGGCCATGGGTAGGCTGGCTCGCTCGCATCGTGCGGGCGTTTAGCTCAGTTGGCTAGAGCGCTTCCCTTACAAGGAA
>JACDGA010000054.1 GCA_013815505.1 Acidimicrobiia bacterium | reverse complement strand
GGGGAGGGGCTGAGCGATGGCCCGCCTGCGGCGTGTGTCGGCGGCAGCACCTGGATGGACCCGTCGTCGTGCGGGCAAGGGCTTCACGTTCTGGGATCAGGACGGTCGCCGGTTGAGCGGCCGCGATGTCGAGCGGATCAAGTCGCTCGTGATCCCGCCGGCATGGCAGGAAGTGTGGATCTGCCCTGTCGACAACGGCCACCTGCAAGCCGTCGGCACCGACGAGGCCGGGCGGCGCCAGTACCTGTATCACCCTGTGTGGCGTGAGCAGCGAGACCGCAAGAAGTTCACTCGTGTCACCGAGGTGGCAGCGAAGCTGCCGGCAGCACGACGCACCGTCACCCGCGACCTCGGCATCGAGGGGATGCCGCGCGAGCGTGTGGCGGCAATCGCCGTGCGGTTGCTCGACCTCGGATACTTCCGCATCGGCAACGACGTCTACACCGACCAGCACGGGAGCTTTGGCCTGACGACGCTCGAGAAGCGTCACGTCCGCAAGGACCGCGACCGCCTCATGTTCACGTTCACGGGCAAGTCAGGGATCGAGCACTCCATCGAGATCGATGACGCGGACGTGATCGATGCGCTGGACGTGCTGCGCCGGCGACGTGGCGGAGGCGACAAGCTGCTCGCCTTTCGCGACGAGCGTCGCTGGAGCGATCTCGACGCCGTCCACGTCAACCGCTACCTCGACGATCTCATCGGTGGGGATCTCACGGCGAAGGACTTCCGCACGTGGCACGCCACGGTGCTCGCCGCAGCCGCGCTGGCGATGTCCGACGAGCCCGGCGACACGAAGGCGTCGCGAACCCGGGCGGTGCGCGAGGCGGTCAAGGAGGTCGCCGAGTACCTCGGCAACACGCCGACGATCGCCCGCAACTCCTACATCGATCCAAGGGTGATCGACCGGTACGAGGAGGGTGTCACGATCCGCGACGTCGCCGAGCGAGCGCATCGCTCCCCCGCTCGCCGTCAGTCCGACCTCGAGACGGCCGTGCGCAAACTGCTCGAGGCATGACTGGACGGTTTCGTTCTCCCAGAGCAGGGGTATGACCCCCTCCGGGTCGCAACCGCGCGTCCCCGTGATCCCATTGAAAGGGAAGCACCACCAATGAATGCAACGATCCTGTGGATCATTGCTGCGATCCTCGTGATCGTGGGCATCGTCCAGCTGTTCCAGGAGCAGATCATCCTCGGCATCGTGCTGATCGCACTCGGACTGCTCGTCGGTCCCGGCGGTGTCAGCATCTTCAGCAGGCGGCACTGACGAACGCCTCGATCCTTATCCTTGGAGAGAGCGACAAACGAAGGAGCGCACCATGAGTAGTGGCAACACCGACGAGACCAAGGGCCGGATGAAGGAAGCCGCAGGCGACCTGACCGACAACGACCGACTCCGCAGGGAGGGCAAGGTCGACCAGGCGAGCGGTGGCCTGAAGGGCTTCATCGACAAGATCAAGAACGCCATCAACCGCCGCTGAGACACCGCTCACAGCGCGAACGGGCCGGTCGCCACTGGTGGCGGCCGGCCTGTTACTTTTTCATGCCGGGCGGTCAGGGGGACGGCCCGACAGGAGGAGCAGATCATGAGTGCACGCGTCGTTCACTTCGAGGTGCCGTTCGACGACGCCGAGCGGGCGCTCGGCTTCTATCGAGAGGTGTTCGACTGGCAGATCCAGCCGATGCCCGAGATGGGGTACAACATCGTCGCCACGGGTCCCGCCGGCGACGACGGGATGCCGAACGAGCCCGGCTACATCGGTGGCGGGATGATGCAGCGTCTCGAGCATGTGGCGACACCCGTGATCACCCTCGCCGTCGACGACATCGACGCCACGCTGGCCGAGGTCGAGGCACACGGTGGCTCCACGGTCGAGCCGAAGTCGGCCGTCGGTGACATGGGCTTCGCCGCCTACTTCAAGGACTCCGAGGGCAACCTCATGGGTCTGTGGCAGATGGCCGGCTGAGGTTCTCCCGTCGTCACGACGGGTCGCCGACCATCCGCCGCGGTCCGGCGTCACCTGCAGCGGCACAGGCGTCGCCACGCCGCGGTGCTGGACGTCATTCGGTCGTCTGGCGGGCGATGGCAAGCGGTTCGCGTCCGCCCAGGAGCCATGCCACTGCGGCGGTGACGGTCGGGAGGACGATGACCAGGATGCCGAGATGGACGACTGGCACCGGGGTGAGGGCGCCGATGCCGTCGTGCGCGCCGGCGGTCAAGACGAGGTAGGCGCCGGCGGTGCCGAGTGCAGCGCCGAGCAGGCACAGGCCCCCGGTCGTCGCTGCGGTCACGCCGCGGCGGGTCGTGCTCGTCGCGCCGTTGGCCGTCAAGGTCCGCAGCTGGCCGCCGGCCTCGGTACGCAACAGCCCCGTCGTCATGGCGAGCACGCCCATCGCCAGCAGCACACCGAGGAGCGTGGCAGCTGTGCGCAGCCGACCGATGCCTCCCTGGTCCCGCCGCGCCTCGATCGTCAGATCGCCACTGGCTGCGAGATCTCGGGCTGCAGCGCGCTCGTCGCCGGTCAGCGGCCGGGCAGTCTCGACCAGCCACCCTGCCCTGGTGGTCACCCAGCCCCGCTGGCGTAGCGCGTCGGGCATGATCAGCGCGGCAGGCAGCGACGTCAAGCTCTCGTCGACGACCTCGACGTTCATCGCCGCCTGCGGGGGGAACCCCCCGGTCGCCGGGTCGCGCGCACCGGAGTAGCTGACGCGGCCGGACTCGGAGGTGATGAGCTCGGTACCCGAAGCAACGGCCGAGGGGTCGAGGCCGAGGTGTGCGAGCAGTTCGGGAGTGGCCACGTAGACCACTGCGACGTCGACACGCCCACCGCCGATCTCGTCCCCCAACGTGATGACCTCGCGCTCGCCGCGGACCGGTTCCACGCTGGGGTCCATCGCCACGTCGAGCGCCAGCACCGTCGCATCGTCGAGCGCGGCGGCGATCCGCTCGACGCTGTCGTCGGCCGCGGCCAGCCCACCCGGGGTCCACTCGGGAACGAACGGCACCTCCCCCGGCCCCGTCCGCACGAGTAGCTGACGGTCCGACAGGTTGCCCTCGGCCGCGCTGTGTTCGGCAGCGGTGGTGGCGACGATGATGCCGGCGGCGATGCCGAGGGCGAGGCTGATGGCGGCGAGTGAGACCCCGGATCGGGCCTGGTACCGGGCGAGGTCCCGGAGCGCCAACCGAGGCGCGACCGACAGCCCCTTGGCGATCCGTGCCGCGGCACCGAGCGCGAGCGGGCTGAGGAGCAGCACGCCGGCGGCGATCGCCAATGTGCCGACCGCGGTGAGGAACACGTTCGTCCAGTAGATCGCGAAATCGTCGGCGACGTCTCCGGCCACCACGAGACATGCAGTGCCGGCTGCGAGCAGCGCGCCGGCGACCACCGCTGATCGGCGCGCCGGTTCATCTCGGGGCGGGCGCCCGGAGAGTGCGCGGGTGATCGGCACTCGCGCCACGACCCTCGCCGGCCACCATGCCGCCGCCGTGGCGGTGACCGCGGCGAGCACGGCCACGGCCCCGACGAGCCACCACGGCAGATCGAACCGGTCGAGCCGCTGGCCCGCTGCCTCACCGACGTAGGGCGCGGCTACGAACCAGAACGCAACGCCCAGTGCGGTGCCCGCCAGCGCCGCAGTGGCGCCGACGACGGCGCCGTTGGCCACGACGACAAGGCGGAGGTGAGCCTCGGATGCTCCCACCGCAGCGAGCATGCCGAGCTGACGCAGGCGCCGCTGGGCGACAACGACGAAACCGGTGGCAGCGACGAGACCGACGAAGAGCAGTCCGATCTCGATCGCGCCGAGCAGACCGACGGCAGCCACGAGATCCTCGTTGGCGGCGCGCTCGCCGATCTCGGCGACGGCGTCGTTCGGCGACTTGAACGACTCGACGCGGTCGGCGCCGTCGCCGACGAGGATCGTGATTGACGCCGGTGCCCCGAGGTCGCCAGGAGCGAGGAGGACGAACTCGTCGCCGAGGTCCCACGGGTTCTCGACGACGCCGACGACGGCTCGCTCGATACCGCCCAGATCCACCGCGCCGCCGACATCGACTCCGAGGTCGCCGGCCGCCCCGTCGGTCACCGCGATCTCGGCGCTGCCGGTCGGGTAGCGCCCGGTGCGAAGTCCGAGCATCGACGACCCGAGCTTCCCGTCGGGGTCCTGGGCGCGTAGCTCGACCGGGTCAGACAGGCCGGGCACCTCGAACGCCCCGCGCTCGATCAGATCAGTTTCGTCGAACCAGGCAGTCGCCGCCGCCACGGTGTCCTGGAGCGCCCGCTCGTCGGATCCGTCGAGGCGGAGGTGGTGGTCGGCTGAGCCGAAGGTGGCGCTGCTGCGTCCCCGAGCCAGGGTGTGCGCGGCCGTGCCGCCGGCTACGGCGGCGCTGACGGCCAGGGCGAGCAGGACGAGCACCAGGGTCTGGTGGCGCCACTCGCGGCGGAAGAGCCGGATCGCCCACCGCAGGATGGCGCGCCGTGCGGGCACGCCGTCGCCGATCGATGAGCCCACGGGCGTCATCACGGCTCGCCGGGTGTGAGCAGCGACTCGGGACCGGGGCGCGGCGCGGTCTGATCGACAACTCGGCCGTCGCGGAGGAACAGGATGCGGTCTGCCCAGGAGGCCAGTTGCGCGTCGTGGGTCACGATGACACCCGCGCCACCGCCCTGGCACGTGGCACGCAGCAGGCGCATCACCGCCTCGCCGTTCGCCGAGTCGAGCGCCCCTGTCGGCTCGTCGGCCAAGAGGATGTGACGTTCGCCGACCACCGCTCGGGCGATGGCCACCCGCTGGCGTTCACCGCCCGACAGGTCGTCGGGGAACCGGCTCGCCTTGTCAGCGACGCCTAGGCGCTCGAGCGCCTCCATGCCGGCGACCCGGGCCACCTTGGCGGTGATTCCGTCCAGCTCGAGCGGCAACGAGACGTTCTCGACCGCGGTCAGCCCCGCCAACAGGTTGAAGTCCTGGAACACGTAGCCGATCGCGCGACGCCGCAGCCGGGCCTGATCGTTGCGCGACATGGCCGACAACGCCGACCCGCCGATGAGCACCTCGCCGCTGCTCGGCTCCTCCAGGCTGCCGGCGATCGTCAGCAGCGTGCTCTTGCCCGACCCGCTCGGACCCATGACCGCCACCAGCACGCCCGGATCAACCGAGAGGTCGACATCGATGAGCGCATGCACCTCGGCCGCGCCCTCGCCGTAGACCTTCGACACCGCCCGCAGCTCCAACGCCGTCATCGCCGCATCCCCACACGACGACGTAGCCGGTCGGGCGTCGACCGGACCTTCGCAACGGGAACCGGCATCGGCACCGGCAGACGCTTGATGCGACCGTCGACGGCATCGAGCCAGCGGATCACGGCGTCGAGGCGGAACAGCTCGGCGTCGACGACCAACGCCAGGCCGATCTCGTCGGCCCCCGCATCTTCTTTGAGGCGCGTGTACTGCTGCATCAGCTCCACCAGGTGACGGCGGTGGACTTGCACAAGGTCGCGCACGTCGACACCCGAGACACGCATGGCCACGAGCACCTTGATCACCAGCTCGTCGCGAGGCGGCGATGTCATGTCTGGCGGCGTGCGGAGCCATCCGTCGAGCTCGGCAGCGCCGGCATCGGTGATCCGGAACGCCTTCTGCGGGCCAGCGTCTGTGGCGTCGTCGGATTCCGCCAATCCGTCACGCTCGAGCCGCTGCAGGGTCGTGTACACCTGGCCGACGTTGAGTGGCCAGACCTCCCCCGTACCAGCCTCGAACTCCTGGCGCAGCTGCAGCCCGTACTTCGGCCCCTCGCTCAACAGCGCTAGCAGCGCGTGACGGAAGCTCACGACATCGACTCAATCAGTAGCATACCCAGTAGACTACTCGGCTCGCGAAGTTGATGCAAGTGGCGGCCGCGCGTTGTCGAGGGCGCTGCCGCGCCGAGCGTGCGGCCGACCTCATCGACGAACGTCAACTCGTCGCGCTCGGCGATCTACTGGTCTGGAACTGGGTGGGCGATCGTCGTCATCAGGGCGTTCGCTGCTTGACGGGAATCCAATCGGGTGTGCTGCACGACGATCGGCACCGAGCTGCGGATGACGCAGCAGTAGTCGGTATCGACTGGAACAGGTTCGGGATCACTCAGGTCGTTGAAGCGCTGATGGAAGGCGCGACGGGCGCCGATTCGCAGCCGGTAGGGGCCGAGCGGCTCCGCATCGGTGAGGTAGATGTGCAGCTCGATCTCGGCGTCGGTGTCACCGGCGTTGAGCATGCAGACGCTGTCGTGGCTGGTCATCGCCGGTTGTCGGCCTGTGCTCGTCGGAGGGATGTATCCGTCTGCGATCACCCACGTGGTGACCCCGATGAGAGTGCGTGGATGGCTCATCTGTCGTCCGTCCTTCTCAGAAATCGTTTGCGCCTCGCGCTGTGAGGCCACCGTCACAGACAACGATGCTTCCCGTCACGTACGAGGCCCTCGCCGAAAGCAACCACGCGACGGCGTCAGCGACTTCGTCTGGTCGTCCGAGGCGCCCGAGCGGGATCTGGTCGGCGGCGCGGCGCCGGAGGTCCTCCAGATAGGACTCCCGCTCGTCGGCGGGGATGCCGATCGAGAGGTGGGGGGTGTCGATCGATCCAGGTACGACGGCGTTGACGCGAACGCCGTGGCGCGCGTAGTCGACGGCGAGCGACTTGACGAGGGCGATGATGCCGCCCTTGGAGGCGCTGTAGGCGGCGTTGCCTCCGCCTGCGAAGCCGACAAAGGCCGAAGGAGAGCCGGTGCACACAATCGATCCGCCCACGCCGCAATCAATCAGGGTGCGCAGGACATACTTGGCAGTCAGGAAGACGCCGGTGAGATTGACCCCGAGGACCTGCTGCCACGTGGCCATCGGGAGCTCGTGCGTCGGCCCGTTGACCTCGATCCCGGCGTTGGCGAATGCCGCTGTTGGTGGGCCGAGGTCATTGACGACCTGGGTGACGCATCGGCCCACATCGTTCTCGGAGGAAACGTCGGCCGCAATCGGGACGACACCGGTTGCGCCGCGATGCATCGATTCGGTGGCGACGGCCTCGACGCGGTCGCCGTCGATGTCGACGAGTCCGAGTCGGTGCCCCTCGGCGGCAAGGACGAGCGACACAGCCCGTCCGATGCCGGATCCGGCGCCCGTCACGAGTGCCGTGATGGTCATTCGTCGAAGGCCTGGTGCGTCGTGATGTGCTTCTCGACCGAAGCTCGCACAGCATCAGGATCGCGGCTGCGCAACGCGTCGAGTAGTTCCTGGTGCTGTGCGGCGAGCGCGTGCTGCTTGCCGTACACGGGTGCGTCGCGGCGGAAGTAGGCGCGGACGCGAGGTTGGATCGCGCGCCACATCTGCAGGCAGTGGGGTTGTCCGGAGCGGATGATGATGTGCTCGTGGAATCGCACGTCAGCATCGGCAAGGCGCTCGGGATCCTCCGGATCGGCCGCGAGGTGCATATCGTCGACGAGACCCTGCAGGAACATCAGGTCGTTCTCGTCCAAGATCGGGAGCGCTCGATCGAACGCGAACCGTTCGATGGTGAGCCGGATGGGAACGAGGACCTGCTCGATCTCGTCCTGTGAGACGCCGAGGACCTCGGTCCCACGATAGGGGGACGAGACGACAAGACCCTCTTGCTCGAGCTGTCGGAGGGCTTCGCGGATGGGTGCGCGACTGGTGCCGAGCTGTGCGGCCACCTCCGTCTCGATCAGGCGATGTCCGGGTCTGAGCTGACCGCGCGTGATGGCGTCCCGGAGAGCGTTGGCGACGCGATCGCGTCGGGACTCGCTTGACACACGTGGCAATGGGGTCGCGCTCATACCGCTTCTTTCAACGTTCTGGGCCCACGGTAACGACGACTCGACGGCGAGCTTCGCCAACGACGCCGATCACGCTGGCCGACCTTCCGGACTCCTGACGGCGGTGAGCAGGGCGGCCGCCCGGCCTCGAATGACGTCCGGGCCATCGCCGACAGCGACGAGCCCACCGCCGACCCCGACCGCAATGGCCCCTGCAGACAACCATGCGGCGGCGTTGCTGGCGTCGACGCCTCCGGTCGGCATCAGTTCGAGCGCCGGGAACACTGTGGCGATGGCACGAAGGTAGTTGGGAGCGACCAGATCGGCGGGAAACAACTTGACGAGCCGGACACTGGTCATGACCGCCCGCTGCATCTCGGTGGGTGTCAGCACGCCCGGCACGAACGGCACACCGACGTCGCGAGCCGCGTGCACGAGTTTCGAGGACCAGCCAGGTGATACCGCGAAGTCGGCGCCTGCCGCGCGCGCCTCGCCCAGCTGTTCCGGTTGGGTGACGGTGCCTGCGCCGATGATGATCTCCGGTCCGTGATCCTGGCGCAGGCGTTCGATCACAGCTGCGGCGCCGGGCGTGGTGAAGGTGATCTCGACGATCCGGATCCCACTTGCGATGATCGCGAGCGCAGCTCGCATGGCATCGCTGGACGTTTCGGTGCGAACGACCGCAACGATTCGATCGGACCGCAGACGATCGAGCAATGCGCCGATCGGATCGGCGCTGTCACCCATGGTCGGTCTCCGTGCGTTCGACGAGCGGTCCGATGCTCTGAGAATCGCTGCGAGAGCCGATGTGGTCGCCGCGCACACCGACCACCTGGGCCGCGCACTTGTGTGCGAGCTGCAAGGCCCGGTCTTCGGGCAGGCCGCGTACCCACGCGCACAAGTAGCCGCTGACGAAGGCGTCGCCGGCCCCGGTGGGGTCGATGACCGGACGGCGCTCGGTTTGCTGTCGGACCACGCTTCCGTCGGGCCGCACGACGCTGGCTGCGTCGGAATCGTGGATGATCACCGTCGCCCGTCGGCCGTGTGGCAGCCGGCGGACCAAGGTGGCCGGGTCTGGCGCCCCGAACAACGTGCGTGCCTCGATGCTGGTGGTGAAGATCAGGTGGGCGGCGTCGATGAGCGGTCCGAGCAGAGCACTCGGCGATCGGCCACCGAGGAGCCCCGGGCGAATGTTGGCATCGAAAGAGATCGGCACGCCTCGCTCGGCGGCGTGCGCGACGAGTCGGTGCACCAGGTCTTCGCACGATGCTGAGATCATTGGGGTGATACCGGTCA
>JACDGA010000284.1 GCA_013815505.1 Acidimicrobiia bacterium | reverse complement strand
GGCGCCGAGGATCACCTTCGGCGCAGCGAGCTCGACGATCGCCTGCAGCTCTCGTTGCGGCAGTCGCGACGACACGGGTTGCGGCGTCGCGCCGAGCTTCCAGATCGCGACGTACCCGACCACCCAGGCGACCGAGTTCGGCAGCGCCACGGTGACGAAGTCGCCCTGCCCGACCCCGAGCGTGGCGAGGTGGTGGGCGAGGCGCGTCCCCTCCACCTCGAGCCCGGCGCGGGTGAGGGTGACCTCATCGCACGTGACGGCCGGCCGGTCGGGGTCGGCCTCGGCGAGCTCACGCAACCGGCGGGGATACGAGACGAGCGGCATCGGCCCATGTGTTAGCACCGCAACGGCAGCTGCGCGGAACCGACGCGGAACCGTTGCGGCGTCGACCGCGTCTGCACGGACATCAACCAAACCCGACGCTTGTCGCTGGGTCGATCCTGAAAGGGGATGTCCATGTCCACACCAACCCATACGCCGCCGAGGTGCCGTCACCGGGTGCCGGCGCTGCTGGCAGTCGGTGTCGCTGCCGTGCCAGCGCTCTCGCCCGACGGACCGCCGAAGCAGCGGTCCCGTCGAACAACGTCTTCCCGATCGCCTCGCCGGGCGCCACCTGCAACGACGACTTCGGTGTGCCCCGGCCAGGAGGACGCACGCACGAGGGTGTTGACTGCTTCCAAGAGCCGAGTCGCGGCAAGCCACTCGTCGCCGTCGAATCGGGCACGATGCGCACGTACTCGACCGTCAAACCGAGCGACCGCTGTGCCGGCAGCGGCAATGCCGTGCAACTGGTGGGCGACAGCGGCACCTGGTACTACTACGGCCACCTCGACCGGATCATCGTCGGCTCCGGTCGCGTCACGATCGGTCTCTACGGTTGGTCGTTGGATCCCGACACGCGCACGCAGTCGATCCCCATCGACGTGCTGATCGTCAAGTCGAACGGCACGCGTCAGACGATCCGGCTCACGGCCAACAAGCTGCGAACCGACATCGGGGCGGCGTATCCCGGCGCGGGCAACTACCACGGCTTCGAGCTCGTGCTGTCGGGCCTGCCGAGGGGATCGACGATGGTGCAGGCGTTCGGCATCGACTCCTCCAACCGTCCGGGGGATTACACGTCGCTCGGGACGAGGTGGGTAACCGTGCCGTGAGCCGCTGAGTGTGGGGCGGCGCAGCGACTCGACGAGACCGTTTTCGACGCCGCGCCGCCCTCACCGAAGGTGCGACGATGCTGATGATGGGGAGGGACGCGATCAGTCGACGAGCGCTTGGTAGACGGCGTTGCGCAGGAACGGGCGCAGCGGGTAGCTGTCGGACGGGAGCAGCTGGGTCATGAACACGCAGCAGATCTCCTCCACCGGATCGACCCAGAAGTTCGTCGACGCCGCGCCGCCCCAACCGAACGTGCCGGCGGAACCGAGCACCTGGGCGGCTGCGGCGTCGGTGACGACCGAGAAGCCGAGCCCGAACCCGTGTCCGGCGACCGACACCTCGCTGAACGTCGACTGGCCGAGCTCGGCGAGCGTCGCCCCGCCGGGCAGGTGATTGCGCGTCATCGCCTCCACCGTTCGCGAGCCGAGCAGGCGCGTGTCACCGAGCGCGCCGCGGCCGAGCAGCATGTGGGCAAAGGCGAGGTAGTCATCGGCGGTGCCGACGAGACCGCCGCCGCCGGACAGGAACTTCGGCTGCTGCACCATCGTCTCCGGTCCGAACAGCTTCATCATCGCGCTCGGCGAGTCCGACCGGTCAGGCATGTAGAGCGGCGAGCAACGGGCGAGCTCGGACTCGGGAGCGGCGAACGCCGTGTCGGTCATGCCGAGCGGGCCGAAGATCCGCTCGGCGAAGAACTCGTCGAGCCCCTTGCCGCTCACCACTTCGACGATGCGACCGACGACATCGGTGGACATCGAGTAGTTCCAGCGGGTCGCCGGCTCGTGCAGCAGCGGGATCTCGGCAAGGCGGGACATCGCCTCCTCCAGCGTGTGGTCGGGAGGGATGAACTCGCCGAGGTGTGCGTGCCGGTACAGGGCGTCGACCGGGTGCGACTCGAAGAACCCGTACGTCAGGCCCGACATGTGGGTCAGCACGTCGCGCACCGTCATCGTCCGTGCCGCCGCCCGCGTGCGCATGTTGCGGGCGTTGCCGCCTTCGTACACGCGCATCTCGGCGAACTCGGGGATGAAGCGGCTAACGGGGTTCTCGAGCAGCAGCTCGCCCTCCTCCAGCAGCATCATCAGCGCCACGCTCGTGACCGGCTTGGTCATCGAGTAGATGCGGTAGAGCGTGTCCTCCTCGACGGATCGCTGGTCCTCGACGTCGGTGAACCCGTAGCAGTGACGGTGCACGAGCTCGCCGTGGCGGCTGACGAGCAGCTGGATGCCCGGGATCTTCCCGGCGTCCACGAACGACGCCATCGTGGCGTCGAGGCGGGCGAGTCGGGAGGGATCGAAGCCGTGGTGCTCGGCGTCAGATGCAGGCATCGGCGAATGCTGACACGGCGCGTGACACGTGGGAGCATCGAGACGTGCCGTTCCGCGACGCGATCACCGACGTCGAGCAGCTGCGCCAGCGCTACCGCAGCCCGAGTGCGCTGGTGCAGCGCAAGGAGTCGCCGATCCTCGACGACGGCGCCTGCCAGTTCATCGCCGCGTCACCCCTGTTCGTGATGTGCACCGCCGGTTCGCGGGGTGCCGACGCCTCGCCACGCGGCGGGCCGCCAGGGTTCGTGGCCGTGCTCGACGACCATCGCCTCGCATGGGCGGATCTCTCGGGCAACAACCGTCTCGACTCGTGCCGCAACCTGCTCGAACAGCCATCCGTCGCGCTCTGGTTCGTGGTGCCCGGGGTCGGCGAGCAGTTGCGCGTCAACGGCACGGCCACCCTGACCGTCGATCCCGGGGTGCTCGATGCGACGATGATCGACGGGCGGCGAGCCGAGCTGGCGATCGGCGTCGATGTGACGATGTGCATGATCCACTGCGCCAAGGCGCTGCGCCGCTCGGGAACGTGGGATCCGGACTCGTGGCTCCCTGCCGACGAGCGACCCAGCGCGGCGGCCATCCTCAAGGGTCATCTCGCCATCGACATCGACCAGGCTGACCTCGAGGCGGATCTCGAGGTCGCCTACCGCGACACGCTGTGGTCGCCCGGCGGGCGCGGCGTTGCAACGGCCGACTGACGCGCCGGCAACGCCGCCACGCGGGTGATGCACAGCACCGTCAGTGACGCGAACGCTGCGCCGATGAGGGCCGGGACCCAGATCCCGTGCTGCTCGTACAACCACGTCGCCGGCGTCGCCGCCGCAGCCCGGCCCATCGTGGCTGCGGCGATGACTGCGCTCAGGCCTCGCGCCGGTGCACCGGGCACGAGCTCACTGCCGATCGAGATCGACGAGACGATCGAGAACTCGAACAGCGCGATGAACACGCCGAGCGCGAGCACACCTGGAACGAACGACGTGCCGAACGCGGCGAGCGCCA
>JACDGA010000283.1 GCA_013815505.1 Acidimicrobiia bacterium | reverse complement strand
CGACGAGTGTGCCCGCGCGATCGACCACGAGCGCGGTGTCATCGGATGTGAGCACGGCACCCACCGGGGGCGCCATCCTCACGCTGCCCGTCGCCTCACCGGCCGAGTCGTAGAACGTCAGCTCGGCGCGCCCCTCCTCGGGTTCGAGGCCGAGCGCGGCGCCGTGACGGAGGTCGATCAGACGACCGTCGATGAGGCGCGGTTCGGGGTCCTTGCCGATCTCGAAGAACACGGCCTGCTGCGCCCGGAGGTCGTCGACTCCGACGACCTCGTTGCCGGAGTCGATGCGCGCCGCCTGCGCCAGGATCAGGGCGTCCGACGACCAGCCGGAGAGCGTTGTGATGTCGACGTCGGCGCCGGCGATCGGGTCGACGATCCGCAGCGCTCCGCCGTTGTTGCTCCCGAGCGCGAACGTCGACGAGCCCGGCGCGAGGAACCGCGCCGTGTCGAACTCGTCGCTCACCTCCACCGCGGTCGTGTCACCACTCGCCGTGTCGACGAACAGCATCCCGCCGTCGCCGCTCGCAAGGAGAAAGCGACCGCTCACCTCGGTCGCGCCGATTCCAACCGGAGCGTCGATCGTGTCGAGCTCTTCGCCCGCCGCGTCGACGATAGTGATCGTCTCGTCGTCACGTACGGCGATGGCGTTCCAGGTGGCGACGTCACCGTCGCCACCGCCCTCGTCGCCGCCGATCACCCGCACGGCGACGACACCCGCGGCGATTGCGAGCGCGAGCGCGACGACGGCACCGACGAGGCGTGTGCGCGTCGACGGCCCTCCTTGTGGCGGTGCACCGCCCGTCGCGCCGTCGTCATCGTCGTCCTCGATCCGGTTGGCACCGATGGGAGGAGGCAACGACTCGCTCATTGGTCCCATGTTGTACCCGATGGCGGACGCGCGATCAGCGCACGGTCATGCCGTGATCCACGGTGTGACCACCTTGCCGACGACTCGCAGCCGCAGCACGCGGTCGTGGATCACGATGCGGAAGCGCCCGTGCTCGTCGAGCCGTGCGGTCACGCTGCCGCCGCCGATCGCCTCCGCTACCACCTCGTCGTCCTCAGAGCCCGGCGACACCTCGCCGACGATGACGCCGTCGTGGTGGTGGATCTCGAGGTCGATCGTGACGTCGCCGGTAGAGAAGCTGAGCATGCGGGTGTCGGCCTGCTCGGTGCGCATCGCGACGAGCGCGTCGCTGGCGCCTGAGTCAAATGCGAGCGCGGCGAGCTCTTCGATGAGGTCGTCGAACGTGGCCGCCGCGTAGGCGAGGGCGACGGCGTCGTCGGGCACCGGCTCTGCGGCGTCGAACGAACGTGCCAACGCCTCGTCGAGGTCGGCATCGGAAGGGTGGAGCGGGGACGTGTTCATGAGGTGGCTCGATTCCCGCCGTCGCGGAACGCGGCGAGTTTGGGACTGTTGCGGAGCCGTTCGAGGCAACGCTGCCTGATCGGTCCGATGGACCCTCGCGGGATGCCGAGGGTGGCGCTGATCTCGTCGTACGAGAGCGGCGGTTCGGTGGTGAGAAGGCGCAGCAGTGCCTGGTGCTGGGGCGACAGGTCGCGCACGGCCCCGCGCACGGCGACGGACAGCTCGTCGTCGAGCATCGCCTCGTCGAGCTCGTCGCTCGCGATGGCGCCGAGTGGGAGGTCGTGGTCGTCCATCGGGACGACACGCTGGCGTGCACGACATGTCGTGAGCGCTTCGTTGCGCGCCGTCGTGGCGATCCAGCCGGGCAGCTTGACGGGCTCGCGGATCGTCGCCAACCGCTCGTGCAGTCGGAAGAACGTCGATGCGAACACGTCCTTGCGGTCCTCCTCCGGGAGATCGAAGCTGTAGATGACCTTCCAGGCGACGCCTTTCAGGATGTCGACGAGGCGGCGCCAGGCGGCCTGATCACGATCGAGCGCACGCTCGACGAGCGTGGCCATCTCGCCGGCAGCCGGCCACGTGCTGGTCACGTGGGGCAGCCTATGCATCGTCCACATACTCACAGAGTGGTTGGCGCCCCCACAGATACATCGAGGGCTGCGACGTCGACCGTCGAGGCGGCGATGCACTGGAACGACGCTGCCGCCATCACGGCGAGCGGGTCGTTGCTGCTGGCTGCCGATGCGACCGCGCTTGCCAGTGCGGCCGGCGGTGAGGCGCCGCGGCGCAGTGCTCGGTGGAGGTCGGTGGCAAGCGACACCGTCGCACGATCGGGGATCGCGATCGACGGCGCGATGACCGCCTGGACACCCACCGACAGCAGCGCCGTCGCGGTGCCGATCAGCTCGCCACCAGGGTGGACGCCCGTGAGGCCGGCGTGGCACGACGTGAGGATCACGAGCCGCGGCGGGTCGACCATGGTCTCGAGGTCGTGGACGAGGAGCCGCCCGTCGGCGAGCGCCAGGGCCGAGAACATCGGGTTGTCGGCGCGGAACGTGCCGTGCGTGGCGACGTGCACGATGTCGGCGCCGCTGAACGCGCCGAGCACCGCAGCCGTCGTGGCGTCGGCGCCGGTGAGCGTGGCCGATCCTGGTTGCTCGGCGGCGAGCCGCCTGATCTCGTCGCCGGCGCCGTCGAGGTCGGGGCCTGCGACGAGCACGACGCCGCCGTTGTCCCGCATCGACGGTCGTGCGGCAGCGAGCCACCACGCTGCGCTCGGCGCGATGGTGATCTCGCCGGCACCGGCCCGCACCGCCACGAGTCCCCACGGCACGGGTGCGACGCCGGCCGGAGGGATGACGACGAGCGACGAACCGGCGGCGAGCGCGAGTGGCTGCATCAACAGCGCATTCACGTCGCCGACCGCGATGTGGAGGCGATGGAGCACCGTCGCTGCACGCTGCTCGTCGGTGGCAGCCATCACGAGGCGGCGCAGCGCGAACATCAGATGGTCGACCGCGACGACGACGGCCCCGATCGCGCCGAGCCGCACGAGCCGACATCGCGTCGAGCTCACAACCACAGCGCAGAGCTCGTCGTCCACTTCGACGAACTCGACGAGCGTGCGATGCCCGAGGCGGCGGCGCAGTGCGGCGACATCGAGCCGGGCGCTGATCGAGCGGGGATCGCCGGGGGCCAGGCGCGTCGCCCTCGTGACCGATCGCTCGAGCGCCTCGACGCCGCCGCGCAGTCGAGCCACTGCGGTCTCCGCCTGCTCGCCCGACGCCGTCTCGAGCAGCTGGGCTCGCAGCCGGGACTCCAGTTGGTGGAGTTCAGCGAGCTCGCGGGCCGCGTCGGGATGGGGGGCGGCAGCGCCGCCGATCGTCGACAGCAGCGCGCCGGCCCGCCAGCGCTCGGCGGCCGCAAGGACGTCGGCGCCGCGCCCGTGTTCGAGTGCCAGCCGCAGGCCCATCTGCGAGAGCGCAACGCCATGAACGGACGACGTCGCCCGCAGCTCGCTGGCGCCGAACGTCGAGCGGTGGCGATCGATGACCCGCAGCCCGTTGCCGATGGCGATCTTGGCGCCACGCCGGTTGCCGTCGGCGAGGCGCAGCAGGGCCGTC
>JACDGA010000282.1 GCA_013815505.1 Acidimicrobiia bacterium | reverse complement strand
CGCTGGACGAACATCGGCCGCATCGATCACGACGTGCTCGCCGTCGACCAGATCAGCGGGTTCGGCGCCGCTCGCGATGTGTTCGCTCCCGGCGACGAGTACACGTACCTGTTCGTGGAGCCGGGGGAGTACCGCTACTACTGCTCGCTGCACGGATCGAAGTCCGGCGCCGGGATGGCCGGCACGGTCACCGTCACCGACGGCTGACAGTTGCCGGAGACGGCGGTCCGGCGAGGCGGCTCAGCGAGCGGCGATGCGGGCGCGCACCTCGGGTCGGCGCAGCGGTGGCACCGTCGTCGGTGGCTGGCGACGAGCAGGCAACTCGGCCAGCAGGTGGGCCGTGATGTGGGCGATCTCGGCGATCGCCGACTCGTAACGTTCCTCGGCAGCGGCTGGCGGTTTGCGCAGCCCGCTCACCTTGCGCACGTACTGGCGGGCGGCGGCTTCGATCTCTTCTCCCGTGGCGGGCGGCGCGAGCCCGCGCAACTCGGTGATGTTGCGGCACATGGCACCCACGCTAGAAGATTTCCGGCCCCGGCGGGCCGAGACTTCAGCGTCCCGCGCGGCTCGTGAGCCAGGCGCCGACGAGCACGAGCGCGAGGCCGCCGATCGCGATCGCGTCGACGTGCTCGTCTCTCAGCACGACGCCGAGCACCATTGCCACAACCGGGATGAGGTAGGCGATGATCGCCCCGCGGGTCGCGCCGACCCTGCCCATGAGCGTGCCGGCGAGCACGAACGCGACCCCGGTGCCGAGCGTTCCCAGCACCAGCACGGCGGCGAAGGGCGACCACTCGAAGCGCGAGTCGGGGAGACCGACGACTCCGTAGGGGAGCGTCACCACCAGCCCGACGGCCATCGAACGCCAGATCACCGGGATCGACCCGTAGCGCTGTTGCAGTGGCACCATCAGGTTGCCGGCGACGGCATAGGCGATGACCGCCACGATCACGAGCGCCACGCCGAGCGCCGAACCCGATCCGCCGCCGAGCGACGGCACGCTGATGAGCACCGCGCCGGCGAAGCCGATGGCGAGTCCGGCCATCTGGAACCTGCCGGGGAGCCGTCCGAGCAGCACGGCGGCGAGCGTGGTGGAAAAGATCGGGAGGGCGCCGTTGAGCATCCCTGTGACCGACGACGAGATCCACTGCTCGGCAAGCGGGAACATCGTCATCGGGATCGCAAACCAGACGACGCCGAGCAGGAGCAGGCGCGGCCAGTCCTCGCGATCGACGGGCGTGCGTGCGGCCGGCGCGAACGTCAGCGCCAGGCAGCCGAACCCGACGCGAAGCGCCGTGACGACGCCGGGTTCCATCGCCTCGAGGCCCTCCGCGATGAACAGGAACGAGGCACCCCAGATCAGTGACGTGACCGTGAGCGTCGCCCAGTCGGCCGACGTGAACGCGGTGGAGCTGGTGCCCTCTGCAGTCACGAGCAGGCGGCGTCGTGCGCTCGGCGGGGCGACGTCCTGGGCGGTCACGTCACGTCGCCGGCACTCACGCGACGGAGGCTAGCGTCGGCCCCCTGGTGGCTCGTCAGACGTTGCGCACACGCCTCGGGCCTCGGTTGCAGAGCTCGAGGGCTCGCGACTGCAGACACGATTCTCCGGCCTCGGACTCACCCCGCTCGACACGGTGCCGCTCCGCACGCCCGTGCGGGTCGGCGGCGAGGTCACCCGCGTCATCATCGCTCCCCGCAGCGGCGTCCTGACGCTCGAGATCATGTTGTCGGACGGCACCGGCACGGTCACCGGAGTGTTCACGGGGCGTCGCCGCATCCCGGGTCTCGAACACGGCAGGGCTGCGATCTTCGAGGGCGTGGCGACGCACGAGCGCGCCAGGACCGTCGTCATCAACCCAGCACGACGACCTCGTCGCCAGCGTGCAACGTCGTGTCGCCCCGCGGCACCACCAGTCGCTCGGCGTCGCAGTGCTGCTCACGATCGTCGTGCTGTCGTATCGCCAGACGATCTACGCCTACCCGATGGGTGGCGGCTCGTACGTCGTGTCGCGCGAGAACCTCGGCCGGACACCGTCGCACGTCGCCGGGGCGTCGATCCTCACCGACTACATCCTGACGGTGGCCGTGTCAGTCGCCGGTGGAGTGCTGGCGATGCAGTCGGCGTTCGGGTTCAGCAATGACTGGCGAGTGCCGTTGTGCCTCGGGCTCCAAGTCGCTCGGTATCTTGATGCTGCTGCGGGCGTTGTCGTCGGGTGCCGTCGCGCTCGCCGGAGTGGAAGCGGTGTCCGACGGCGTGCCCACGTTCCGCAAGCCGGAGTCGAAGAACGCAGCCATGACCATCGCCATGATGGGAGGACTCCTCGGGACCTGCTTCATCGGCATCTCGGTGCTCGCCTCGCACCTCAAGCCGTTTCGTGGCGACAACGACCCGACGGGCATCGCGCTGATGGCCGAGCACGTCTACGACGGCAAGACGTTGCTCTTCTGGATCACGCAGATCGCCACGTTCCTGATCCTCGTGCTCGCCGCGAATACCGCCTACGCCCACTTCTCGCGGCTGTCGTCGATCATCGCGAGGTTCCCCGTATCGCGACCTCACCCAGCCCGTGCCCGACTACCTCGACGAGCTCGACCGCGACAGCCCCGACGACGTGATCACCGTGATGATCCCCGAGTACGTGACGCAGTGGAAGACGCCGTGGCTGCACAACCAGTCGGCGTTCGCGTTGAAGGCTCGTTTGCTCTACCGTCCGAACACGGTCGTCACGTCCGTGCCGGTGTTGGTCGGCGACGTGATCGAGTAGCGGCCACCAGGGGAGAGGGGGAACGTGCCCACGAGAACACGGCTGGCGCACGCGCTCGCAGCAACGATCGTCGTCGCTGCCGGGTGCGGTAGCGACACGAACGACAGCCTGCCGCCGTCGCCGACGGCGAGCGCGTCCACCTCGGCGGCGACGACCGCCCCGCCGCCCGGCACGGGTGCCGGCACGACGACTGGCGACGAGGTCGGACTTCCCGTGATCGAGGCGCTCGACGTACCCGCCGACTACCCGACGATCCAGGCGGCCGTCGACGAGGCCCGGCCGGGCGATCTCGTCCTGATCGCACCTGGCGTGTACCGAGAGGCCGTCACCGTGCAGACGGACGATCTCACGATCCGCGGCGTCGAACGCGAGACCGTCATCCTCGACGGCGACTTCACGCTCGACAACGGCATCTTCGTCAGTGCCGACGGCGTGGCGGTGGAGAACATGACGGCGCGCAACTACACGGTCAACGGCTTCTACTGGACAGAGGTCGAGGGCTACCGGGGTTCGTACCTCACCGCGATCCGCAACGGCGACTACGGCCTGTATGCCTTCGACTCGACGAAGGGCCAGTTCGACAACTCGTACGCCTCGGGGAGCCCCGACGCCGGCTTCTACATCGGCCAGTGCTTTCCGTGCGACGCCGTGCTCGACAACGTGATCGCCGAGCACAACGGCCTCGGCTACTCCGGCACGAACGCCGGCGGCAACCTCGTGATCGCCAAC